>JAYTEI010000474.1:0-4954 GCA_043735445.1 Akkermansiaceae bacterium
GTCACTCCGTCATTGTCGGAATCGGCGGTGGGATCGGCGATGCCAGCGGTGATTTGCGCGGCGGTAAAATTCCGCGAAACCCATGCGTCGTAGGCGGACACACCGCCCGCCACTTTGACCACCGGCCAGTTACTCACACCGTTGTAGGAGTAAAAATTCCCACCGACCCACAACGCACTGTCACTGTCCTGCGCCAGGGCATAAATCGAACCGTTAGGTCCAGTGCCTTGTTGGAAATTGGCGTCCACAGTGCCATTGGCCAGCAGGCGCTCCAAGCCGCTGACCGGGCTGGTGAACCAGCCGCCGACCGCGATCGCGCCGGACGGCTGGAGCGAGAGCGCGGCGATGAGATTATCGAATGCCGGCGGCACGAATGAGCCGTCGAAGGTGCCGTTTGAATTGACCCGCGCGATGTTAGGCGCCGGGTTCTCGTCGTATTTCGAGAAACTCCCGGCGACCAGATATTTCCCGTCGGGTTGGCGGATGATGGTTTGCGCTGTTCGCAAATCGTTTGTCGCTAGCCCGTGCAATCCCGCGTCGGGATCGAATGAAGTATCGCGGCTGCCATTGGCATTGAGCCGCGCGATGCCGGAGTGAAATCCTGTCGCCACTGGGTTGTGGTAAAACGAACCGACCGCCATGATTTTCCCGTCATCTTGGGCGATCAGCGCGTTGACGCTGGTGTTCCATGATGGTTCGAATGGCAAGGTCAGCGCGTTGGCGGTGTCGCGTGCGCCGAGCGCGGTTAGACGCACCAAGCCTTCCATCGTGCCGCTGGCAAAAGTGGTAAAATCTCCACCGACCAGGATTTTCCCGGTCGTTTCGATGGCGATCGCGGCCACCGCCGCGTCGGCTCCCGCGCCCATGGCGGTGACGAATGCGCCATCGACTGCGCCGTTAGAACTGAGTCTAACCAGCCGATTGCACGGCGTGGAATTGTAGCTGGTGAACGCCCCGCCGACGAGGATTTGGCCGTCGCTCTGGACGACGATGGATCGCACTTCGCCGTTGAAGCCGGTGCCTTTGAGGAAGGTGCTGTCGTTAGTGCCGTCCGCGTTGAGGCGGGCGATGTTGCCGAGGATGGCGGCATCGAGAATTCCGCCGATGAGCACCTTTCCGCCGGCAAGCGGAACGATGGCTTTAACCGTGGAGTTGAAATACGTTGCATTGAATGCGGTGAAGCGCTGGCCGGCATCGCGCAAGGTCACGGTGGCGACGGATTGGCTGGCCACCAGAGTCCCGCCGACCACTCCGCTGAGGGTGAGGGTGAAATTTTCGCCGCCGTCGTTGAGCGCATCTGGCCGGAGCGGGACGAGCACTTGCTTGTCAGTCGCATCGCCGTCGGCCCAAGTCACCGAGCCACTCACCGCGTAGTAGTCGCTGCCCGCCGTCGCCGTGCCGTTAGCGGTGGCGTAGTTCACGGTGGCCACTCCGGCCGAGCCAAAAGTGCGGCTCAGAGTGAGCACCGCCGAGCCGGCTTGCTCGTCCACTTCCACGGCGGTGGTGGCTAGCTGGATGTGACTGTCGAACACGATCTGCACGTCGATCCATTCGTTAGGCGCGGTGCCGCCGCTGGCCAGCGTGCGGAAGGTCACGCCTTTGGTGGGTTCATAAAACTGGCTGCCCACGGGCAGGCCCGCATCGGAGCGATCGTTAGTTTCCGGCGTTTGCGAGCCCGGAGTCATGTCGATCAGGTTCGGGCGATTGGTGTAGAGACCCTCCGCCACGACGTAGGCGGAGTTTGCCAGCGCGGGAAATAATCGCCGGTAGCCCACCCACCAATATTCGTTGCCGCCCATCGGCACGCGCAGGGCGATCAAGGGATTTGTTAAAGCGGTGGGGGCATCGAAGCGATAGATCCGCCAGATCCCGTTAGCAGCCGGTTGGACAGTTTTCCCGGCAGGCAGCCAGTTGAGCCGGGAGGTGGAAAACGGCCCGAAGTAGCCGTCCGAGGCATTCGCTGCGCTGCCCATTCGGTCGAAAACATCACCATACTCCAAGCTCGCCAATCCGGGATCGTTGTAGGAGCCGCTAATCTGCCGGGCGGGGTCATAATAGTTGGAATGATAGAGTCCGTAGTTGTGGCCGAATTCATGGACCATCACGTTGACCCGCGAGCTGTCGGAGGTGAGTCCGTTGAGCCATTGGTTAGCACCCCCGATGGAAGCAAGGCCAGCGTAGCTGAAATCCGTGCCACTGAGCGCCGGGAAATGAACGCCGACCACGTCGTAATTGGCCAGCGTGTAGTTCGCCGCCGCCGCGCTGCGGGCGGCTGCTAACAGGCTATCACTGCCGGTGGTGGTATTTCCAGAATAGGTGGTGCTGGGACTCGGCATCCGATAGACCGTGCTCGACACCGTAGGCGTCAGCGTGGCCGCGCCGTAGGAGTAGTTTTGAAGATGGGTGTTGGTATTGGTGAGGGATGTTTGAAGTTCCGCCGCAGTGGCAGGTGCGCCGGGTTTGTCCGAGAAATCCACACGGATGTAGAGCACCTTGATTGTGTTGGTTAAAAACGGCGTGGCCTCCACCGGTGGATTTCCGTTAGTCGGAACTGTGCCACCATCCGCTTCGAGCCATCTGAAGCCGGTGTCGGGCTTGAACACGTTTTTAATCGTCGCCTCGCGGTCCGCCTCAGCGAGCCGGGCGATCACTTGGTCGATCACGCGGTCGTTCTCGAAACGGAAAATTTTTCCACCGATGAGCGCGGCAGAATCCGGCCCGGCGGGATTTCCTGTGAGCGGATCGAGGCCATCGGCATTGCCGCGCGGAAACAGCCGGGACGCGGCCGTGAGATTCGCCGCATCCAGCTTGCGGACCGGCCCGGAGGGGATCAGCAACTCTCCGTCTATCAGATAACCGTCGATCGCCACATCCGCTCTGGGCGGGCGGGCATCGCGATAGTCCGGACCATTGACCCGCCACGATTGTCCCCCGGCGAACGCCACCGATTGATGGTCACACTCGAGTTCTCCGGCGGCATCCACCCGTGTGCCCCAGCGAAGATCAATGCTGCCCATGGTGCTGAGCGGCACCTCGCAGGCAGCCCGCACGGCGGCGGGAAGTCCGGCGAGTTCCGCCAAGGAAAGGAGGCGGCTGACGGCCCGCGCAGGATCTTTCCGCGCCAGTTCGGCCAGCACCTTTCGCCGCGCGTCCGCAAGCACTACGCCTTGCGCGACTAGCGCCGGACGACCCGCGACTGACGTCTTTAAATAACTTTCCCGCCAGCGGTCGAAGGATTCCACCGCCTTCACTGGCTCCGGCGCCGTGCCACTGGCTGGATCGGCGGCTTTCGTCAAAGCAGATTCATCCCCGCTGCGGGGGGTGCCAGTTGTGACCCCGATCTCGCCGCGCCCATTGCGCAACAGCCCGAAACCCAACACGCCCAGCGCCACTAACAGCAGGCTCCAATAGAATGTCCGTTGTTTTGACATGCCTGACAATCAAGCTGAGAAATTTTGCCTGTCCATCCTAGAATCGACTTCTGAAATCATTGCAGGGTTTATCATCTGGCAAAGTGCAGGCTTGCGGATCGATTGCCGATGTGTCGGATTCGCGCGCGTGAGATTCGTCGTCATTCTAGTCGCCCTGTTCAGCCCGTTACAGGCGGAACTTCTGGCCCATTTCCAAACCTCGTTGGGAAACGTGGCGGTCGTGCTGCAATACCAAAAGGCTCCGCAAGCGGTGGCGAATTTCATCACCTTGGCGGAAGCGACGCGCACTCGCATCCACCCGCTCACCGGCGCGGTCATTCGTTCGCCGCTCTACATCGGCGAGAAATTTTTTCGGGTGGTGAATGATCCCAGTTTCAAAATCGCGCAGACCGGCTCCGGCACCGGGACCAACAGCGGCGGCCCGGGCTTCACCTTCAGGGATGAGTTCGACTCCACACTCACTCACGTCCCCTACGTCCTCTCGATGGCTAACAGCGGTCCAAATACCAACGGCAGCCAAATATTTTTCACCGGAAATACCAGCATCCCGAGCCTCAACAACGTCCACACGATCTTCGGCCTCATCACCGATCCCGCGAGCCGCACGGTGATCGACGCCATCCTCGCGGCCGGCAGTGACGGCTCGACGATCACCGGTCTCACCTTTTCCCGCACGGATGCCGCAGCCATAGCCTTCGATGAACAGGCGCAAAGGTTGCCTGCCGTCACCTGCCCAAGCGGCTATCTCACGGTGAATGTCGGAGTGTCCGCAGTTTGGCATCTCAGCCCGGCGATGACCACCGGTGCCATATTCCATGCCTTTCGCTCGACTACAATGGCCGCTGGATCTTGGTCTGAACTCGCGTCCGCACGACTGCATGTGGGACTATCAGCCCCGTTGTTTTTCCCTTACGTAGATTCGGCGGTGCTCGACAATGCCGCAGCGTCGAAGGCCTTCTACAACCTTTCCGTAGTCCAACACCCGGACTCGGTCGCTCCTTCAACTTTGGCGAATCGAACGGTCACGATCGCCTTGGGAAATAACAGCTTGGCATTTGCCTTCGACACTTCGGGTGTCGCGGGAACCATGACCTACACTCCGGCGGTCGGCTCAGCGACAGGGGGAACTTTTATCACCGTCAGCCCCAATACAGGCCTGCCTTCGCCCCCGACATCCGATGCACATAGCATCATGTTTACCGCCGATAGCGTGGGCTTTAACATCCGCTATTTCTGGGTGAAGTCTGGCTGTGACACTGCCACGAACTCGACCATTTCCTGCCGGCACTCGACCCAGACCTACAATTTCGGTTGGCAGTCCTTCGCCTCTGGCTCAGCCACCATCACCCGCTAAATTTCCCACTACTCCTCCGCCGTGCTTGGCTCGCTGCGCTTGATCGACTTCAGATGTTTCGCCTCGCTGGACCTAGAGGTGCCGGCCGAGGGTGCGATTCTCATCGGCGACAATGCGCAGGGAAAGACTTCGGTGTTAGAAGCGTTGTGCGTGTTAGTCCGGCTGCACT
>JAYTEI010000475.1:0-4949 GCA_043735445.1 Akkermansiaceae bacterium
GGGATGCAAGGTGGCCGAGAAACTGCGGACCAACAGCGCGTCTTCAGGTGCAAGCAAACGGAATTGCCCGGAATCCGCCGCTAGCACGGCTTTAGGGAACAAGCCGGATTTGACCCGGAGTTCATCGCGAACGGCCGGTGCGATGCATGCCGTGCCCGGAAGCTCACCAAGCAGATCCAGGAGGCCGATCTCCGCTAGGTTGATCAACGGCGAGGTGTTGCAGATGATCAGGCGTTCGCGAGCCATACTTCGAGGTTGCTGCGTTCGGTTTGGAAATCGGAGCTGTCCAGCGGTTGGGCGACCCGATGCTCACCGAGCCAATGTTGGAACTCCGCTTTCTCCAGTCCGGCCAGTTTGCAGGCGGCGGAGCCACCGATCACCCCGTCGGCATACAAGGCCGCGGCCAGCCGCCGGAGAAGTTCTGCTTCAAGCTGCGGACGAGGGATTTTGGCTGACGCCAAAACCTCCTCCGGAATTTCCAGCAACATTCCCTTCATGTGGCGATCTTAGTTCGCCTACCGGACTCTCGCCAGACGATTCTTCAAGCATCGAACCGCCCGTGGTAAACCCGCGTCTGATACTCCAGGCTAACAAATCCGCCGGTCTGATAGTTGGCGAACAGCGACTTCAATTCGGTGATCAGCGCCTCATGGCCGGGCTGGCCGGCGTTCGGGGACACCAGGGGGATGAAATCAGACCTTCGGGCGGAGTAGGATGGCAGGAGCGGAAGAATCCCAGAAACCTCGGAAAACCAAGGGAAAAAGCCGCCGCCCGTGGCGTCGATGCCAAGCTTACGCAACCCGTTAAAAATGCATGTTTTCTGCTTAAGTTAGTGCCATTCGGGTCAGTCCCGGTAATCCAGCATTGCTTCAAGCGATTTTTCCAGTTTCCTGCCTTCGCTGTCCTCCCGCACCCAGCGAACCGCGCGGGTCACGCTGCCTTCGTGGCCCATTTCAAGACGCCCCGCGATCCATAGATTTCCCACGCCGGTCCGTTTCCGGATCACTGCGGCGATCACCGCCTTTTCCCGGATCCATTTCCCGCGCCCTCGCAATTCGAATGCCGCATCCGGCACGCCCAGCGCTGCCAATCCTCCCTTGGCGATCCTCTCCGCTTCGGCAGGGTGTAGGACAAATTTCTTCAAGATCTCAGCATTCCTTACCCCTGCGTTTTTTTTGTCGCTTTTTGTATATGTCTTTACATATACTTACCCCCCCATGGATACCACCTCACTCCCCGCACGCATCGCCCAAATGGCCACTATCACCCAGATGGAGCGCGGTCACCTCTCCGTCATCCGCACCAGCCCTGACGGACAGCCCTACTACAACCTCCAACGCCGCGAAAACGGCCGCAACGTCACCGAATACATCCCTCGCGACCAAGTTCCCGCCGTCCAAGAAAACATCGCCGCGTATGAATCCTTCACGCAACTCGTGGACGAGCATCTCAACGAGGTTTCGGAAAAATCCCGCGAAGAGCGCAAGGCTGGGGCCAAAAAAAAACGCCCGACGCCGAGTGCTACACCCTCGCCCAAGAAGACGAAGTCCAAAAACTCATTGCCGCCTTCCGTACCGCCCAGCCCGGCGGCACCGTCGTAGCTGACTTGGAGAAACTCCTCCGCACCGCCATTTTCAAACCCGCCGCCCAACTCATCGGCCAACTCCTCCAAGAAGCCGCCGACCGGATCGACGCCGCCTACCAACCCAAGCCCGGAGAAATTTGCAAAGGTCGCTCGTCATTGAAAATCCAGGGTATTTTCGGCTTTTTCACCCTGCTGCGGGACTATTACTATCACCCCGGCAAGTGCCGCGGCCACCATCGAAGCCGACTACACCGGCCTGCCCATGCGGCGCGAAGAACTCGTTGGCAGCAAAGGCAAGTCCCCCGACAACACCGCCAAAACCCGCATGGCCGCCCGCGGTTGCGTCTTCACCCAGCACGGTCTCGACGAGCAAGGCCAACCCCTGCGCGATCACCAATCCACCACCTATCTGGCTGGATTTGAAAGTCCCACAGACTTCGGCATCGGGCTGCGGCACGAGGCTCTGCGGCGAGGCATGGGCGAGGTGGAGAAAATCGTATTACTCGTCGATGGAGTCCTCGCGCTTGAGAAAATGGGCAGAGACCACTTTCCCCAAGCCATGTCAGATTGTGGATAATTTCCATGCGCTCGAGCATTTAGAAAGCCTCATCGAAGCACTCATCGGCAAAGCCGACGCCCGTCGTTTTGCGAGACGGAGGTATTTTTGGCGCAAACTGCTGCTAGCCGACGGAGTAGAACGCATCATCCAGCGAGCGCGTAAAGAAGCGTCAGGCACGGCGAGACAGAGTGAGGTGGAGTCCCAGTTAGGCTACTTCGTTCACAACGTCGCGCGGATGCGCTACGGCAGCTTCCGCAAGCAAGGGTTCTTCATTGGCTCAGGAGTGATCGAAGCCGGCTGTCGCAGCGTGATCGGGCTGCGCTGCAAGCAATCCGGCATGTTCTGGACCGAACAAGGAGCCAACGCGGTGATGGCCCTGCGCTGTCTCAACGCGGGAGGCAACCTCGACGCCTTCTGGAAAGCCCGCCACGCCGCCTAAGCTGCCTAACTGAATAAATTTGTCATGCACCCGCGCCCAACTTTGAGTTTGTCCGAAGATCAAAGGGCGTCTCTGGTCGCGGAATTGATGGACTCGCTGCCGGCGATCCTAGCGGATGCCGACGATGGCTCCATGGAGGCCAAGAGACGTCTGGTTGAACTCAAGCGCGATCCTTCGGTGAGCAGAACCTGGGATCAAATCGAATCGGAATTGGGCCGATAGATGGCCCGGGTCAGCTATCATCGGCTGATCCGCCGGGATCTCAGGTCCGCGCTGGATTATTACGAAGCGGAAGGCGTCGAAAAATTGGCGGACCGGTTTTTTGCGGATGCCGAAGCCACGATTCACTCAGTTGAACGAAATCCCTTGGGGCATCATTTATCGGACGGAGTTCTCCGCAGAGCTTAGCTCGGTTCGTTCCCCTACCATATCCTTTACGAGGCCGAGCCGGAAACCATTTGGATCGCCGTCTTGCGGCATGGCAGGCGTCATCCGGGATTCGGCTTGCGCCTGCAGAAGTGATGCGAACAAGGCATTGGCAGCCATTTTCCGATCCCGCGATTCCTGATTGGCAGGCCCGGATTCGCTGCCTAGCCTCGCGCCCTTCCATGTCCGACAAGAACCATTTTCACTTCACCGGGATCTGTGGCACGGCCATGGGTGCCGTCGCCGCCGCCATGAAACAACGCGGGTTCACCGTCACTGGTTCCGATGCCAATGTCTATCCACCGATGTCGGACTTCCTCCGCGGCCAAGGCATCACGCTCACCGAAGGCTATCACGAGGAAAACATCCCCGCCGACACGGACGTGGTGATCATCGGCAACGCCATTTCCCGCGGCAATCCCGAGGCCGAGGCCGCGCTCGACCGCAAGCTGCTCTATCATTCCCTGCCCGAGGTGATGAAGGAATTCTTCCTCCGCGGAAAACGCAATTTCGTCGTCTCCGGCACCCACGGCAAGACCACCACCTCGGCAATGCTGGCGTGGATCTTCAAACAGGCCGGCCGCGATCCCGGCTACATGATCGGCGGGCTGCCGAAAAATCTCGGCCACGGTGCGCATTTCACCGATTCGGAATTCAACGTGCTCGAGGGCGACGAATACGACACCGCGTTTTTCGACAAGCGCTCGAAGTTCCTCCACTACCTGCCCGAGTGCGTCATCGTCAACAACGTCGAGTTCGACCACGCCGACATTTATAACAATATCGACGAAATCAAGCTCACCTTCCGCCGCCTGCTCAACATCGTCCCGCGCGGCGGCATGGCCTACGTCAATGGCGACGAACAGAACTGCCTCGACGTCGCCGCGAAAGCGCCATGCCCCGTCACCACCGTCGGCTTCGGGGAAACCAACAGCCTGCGCATCGCAAATCTCAACTACGAGACCGACCGTAGTTCGTTCACCCTCGGCGGCATCGCCTACTCCACCCGCATGACCGGCGAGTTCAATGTCCGCAACTCGGCGATGGCCGCCGCGGCCGCCACCTTCGCCGGTCTAACCGCCGATGAGATCCGTGCCGGGCTGGAGTCGTTCGACGGCGTTGCCCGCCGCCAGGAACTCCGCGGCGAGGTCAATGGCATCAAGGTCATCGATGATTTCGCCCATCACCCGACGGCCATCCGCCTCGCCGTGCAAAGCCTGCGCCAGCGCCACCCGGATTCGCGGCTGTGGATCCTGTTCGAGCCGCGCTCCAACACCACCCGCCGCGCCGTGTTCCAAACCGAACTCGCCGAAGCCCTCGCGTCCGCAGATTTCGCCATCGTCGCCGCCATCCCGGATCTCCACAAGTTCCCGGCAAACGACCGGCTCAATCCCGACCAACTGTCCGCCGACATCGCCCGCCTCGGCGGCCAAGCTTGGTATCTGCCGGACATCGAAACCATCATCGCCACGGTCCAGGAATCCGCCCGCCCCGGCGATGTGATCGCCGTCCTCAGCAACGGCGGATTCGGTGGCATCCATCAGAAATTACTGTCCGCCCTCGCCTGATTTTGTTAATCCAACCGCCCTAACCATGAACCCCCGATTCGTTATTTCCAGTGTCATGCTGGTCGCCATTTCCAGCAGCCTCACCGGTTGCGGCAGCAGCACCAAGGTGACTAACACCAAGGAGACCAGTGTCGGCCAGCAGTTGATCGATCTCGATCATGCGCGCCAGCAAGGCATCATCAACGATAGCGAATACGCCAAATTGAAGAAGGCCGTCATCAAGAACAACGACTGACGGCAAATGCGCCATGCGCTCGCTTCTCTCCCTTTTCCCCGCCGCCTCCGCGCTGCTGGCCTTCCGCGCGCACGGTGAGCCGGTGCCGCAGCCGGCGTTCACGGAAGCCGGATTCGCGATCGCCGTGCAGTGCTGGT
>JAYTEI010000476.1:0-4949 GCA_043735445.1 Akkermansiaceae bacterium
ACAACTAAGCTCCAACCTTGACGACGATCCTTTCCGCGAGAGGTCTCATCAACGGGTAATCTTGTCCGGCTTACGGGTCGTGTTCTTCGAGGTCGGAACTCTTCAGCAGCCGTTCCGAACGCATCACGTAAACGATGAAGACCGAGTCCCACCGGCTCCAACTCGATGAACCAGGCGAAGGAATTTCACAAAGCCAGCCCGCTCGACGGCCTCATCGTCACCAAACTCGGGTTCGGGCAAAGGCGGCAACGCCGCAACTGGGTTTCCGTGTCATTTCGACTCGGAACGGATAGCGGGTTGTCCAGCCGCGCCTTCCGGTGTCTTGAATCACGGATCACCCGCCTCACGTTGCTGCTGGGACCGGCCAAGGGCAACGACGTCGAAATCAAACGCTGCGGCGATCTCCTGCTTGTGGCACCGGACTTCCGTAATAACAGGGTCCGCAGTGAAGAGCTCGAAACCGGAACACCCACCATCCCACCATTCCCGGGTCGCCGCTTGCTTCGCCGCGTGAAAGAGACTGGCGGGTGATCGCGCGACGTAATAGCTCGGGATCGTGGTTTCGATGTAGGCTGTCGCCATTTGGGTTGATTTTTAGTTAATGGCCAGTGAATTGATAGAGATCGCCGGGGTGAAGGTAATGGTGGCGGGGATGACGCTGGCGGTCGTGCCGGGGCCGGCGGTGATCAGCAGCTCGGGCATGGAGCCGGGGCCGCGGCGCCTTGCCTGGAGGCAGGTGGCGGCGGGCGGCAGGGTGCCGATCAAAGCCACCTGATTGGTAAGTCTTCATCCGTGTAAATCCGTGTCATCCGTGGTTAAGAATCTTTCCAATCCTCCGGCGAATTTTCACGAAACGGGCGCGGGCGGAATTTCCACCAACTGCCGGTCACGACGAGGCCGAAGAGCGTGTAACACACGGCGAGTGCGCGACCGTTGTTAGCGGACATCGGGCAAGTGACCGGTGCAGTATTCCTCGCCGTCGGGGCCGGTGCGGAACTCCATGTTAGGATCGCTGACCTCGGTTTTCCGGCAGACGGCGCAGGTGTGGAATGCCTCGGATGCGGGCAGTTTGCCGGAGTTGAAGTGCTTCTTCCGCTTTGCCGAGTCGATGACCCGCGCGGTGCCGCGCAGTGCGGGAATCCCGGCCCAGATGAAATAGTTGGCGAAGGCGACGCTGAAAAACGGCAGCAGGATGGGTGCTGAAATGATGGCGATCAGAAGCCCGCCCGCCATCAGCATTCCGAGGAAGCGGACTTGAACGGGGATGATGAACAGAAGCAGGATTTCCACTTTCGGAAAAACGGTGCAGAAGGCGAGAAATGCCGAGGCATACAGGACCGTGCCGCTCAACGGCACGCCACCAGAAAAGACGAAGGAGTAGGCAAAATTCGCAGCTAACACGAGCACGATGCCCGTGTAGTAAAAGAGCGACGATTTGAAGCTGCCCCATGCGTTTTCGAGGCCATCGCCGACCATGAACACGAAGTTCACGGCGAAGATCAGGAAAATAATCGCCACCGGACTGCGCGGGTTGCCGAACTCGGAATTGGCGAAAAACATCGTGGCGACGCGCCAGATTTCCCCGGAGAAAATCTTCGCCCGGTCGAATTCCAAGATCTGCCCGATGTCCGGCCGGATGAGTTGGAGGACAAACACCAGCACGTGAAACAAGGCGTAGTAACGGAGGAAGCCGGGGAAGGCCAGCCAGCCCCAGCGGCGTTCCAATCGATCGAAGAAAGTCATGTCGCGGGAAGCATCCCGATATCGCCCGGATTGACAAGCCCCGGAACCTCCCATCTCCGGACTTGGGTTCCAGCAAAGAATTTCCGTGCCCCGGCGGCGATTCCCTGCAAGGATTTGGAATCCTGAAAAACCATGGGCACGGAGCATCTATCAGCAGCAGCGGACGGCTTCGTGATCGCGATGCTGGTGATGATGGCCTTGAGTCTGGGCGTGCTGGTCGTCCTCGCCGTCTGCATGCGCCGGAACGTCGCCCGCCGTAACCGCCAGGTGGACGAACTGCTGGAGGAAGTGGCCGAAGAGGAAGCAAGGGCCAAGCACGCGCCCACCGTGGGAGAGGCTCCCGTTCCCGAGCCATGGGAAAAAGACGGCGATTGGTGGAAGCAGTGAGGAGGTGGGAGCCCCATAAGGAGCTTGGACACTCCTGTCCAAGTGCCAATGGTAAGCGGAAGCGTTACGCGCAGCTCTTCTTGGGTCCTCCCCCATCAGCAACCAGTCCCGGCCACCTCCGCATTTGACCGCAACCCGGTAAACCAGCAAGCTTGCCGCAAGAAAACCACCCTCGATCTTCCCGCCGACCTCGTGCGTGAGATGAAACTCCGCGCCGTGCATGAGGGCCGCAAGCTCAAGGATGTGGCGGCGGAACTTCTGACACGCGGCCTCGCCCCCGATCTAACGCCCGGGCCAGTTCCCGCCGCGACGACAGGCTCCATCAAGCTCCCGTTGTTTCCAGCGCCCAAGACGGCACCTGCCTCGCGGATGAGCACGGCAGCCTTGCTCGCTCTCGAACAGGAAGCTTTACAACAGGAGGAATTCCAGCGCCTTGGTCTGTCTCTATGATGCCAAGGTCTGGGTGGCGCTTGCCTTCGCCGATCACCAACGCCGACGTCTGGTCGAAATACCAGGATCTGCTAGCACTTCCCTAGGTTCTTTGGCTGGATGAACCGGAGGGTTTCGTGAATCTCTGGCAATCCCTCGCCGATTTTAAGGATTGGACCAGAAGTGTTCAGCATGGTCCCTGCTTCACAGGAACTTTTTCTGCCGGATGATTCAAATAGGTGCCAGGACTGCTAGATTTACCCTGCTTCCCTTCGTTCGTGGCCCGGACTAAGGACAAGATTGATGAGAAAAAGCTTTCCGGCTGGAAGCTTCTCGATGATTTCCGGGGGGGGGGGAATGCCGTCAAGGCGCGTCCTCGGGCGACGCGTGCCCTGATCGTAAGCCCGCCTAGAGTCACGGCGACTGACCGGTGTGTCGTGGCCACCACCATCTGAGTCACGGGCTTTCTCATGCCTCTAACGCATTTCCAGCAAACATCATGCCGAACAGTTCTGCCTCAATGTCTGGTGCGTGACTTAGCCTTAGTTTTCCACACCGTGGCTAGCCACCCGTTCACCGACCCCGCCCTTTAAAAACCGGCGGTTTTTTTGATTTCCCAAGAGAGCAGAACAACCATCGACACGACAGTCTTTCGCCTCCCGTGCCAAAGCTCACTCCCTCCCTTTTAGAAAAGCCGCTTGTAAATTAACCATATTTGAGCAATTTGTAACCCATGGCCACTCCGAATTCCAAAGAACTGGGGAAACAAATCGCACTCCTGCGAAAAGCGCAGGGACTTTCCCAGGCCGACCTGGCCGACGCGAGTGGCGTTCCCATCACCGCCATCAGGCGTTGCGAACAAAACGGCCGGATACCACTCGACCGTTACCTAATGCTTGCTTCAGTGCTGAACACGAGCCTGACAGTCATTCCCTCAGCCAGCCCCGTGCCGAAAATCGAAAAACGCCCCAACCACATTCCCTACAAGAGTATCGATGATGTGATCCGGAGTGCAGAAAAGCACCTCGGCACCCAGTCCGGTTCTCATGAAATCCGCAAGCCTCGGCTGGGTGGTCTGTTCGGAAAAATGAATCAATCGAGTCCGGCATGAACCCCAAACGAGCTTTCGACCGCTGCGAGGTTTTCTGGCACGTTCCTGGTTCAGGAGCAGGCACGGACAGGATCCGAATCGGCGATTTAGCCAGAGACAGGGAAAACCACCTCTATTTCGCTTATGAAAAGGAATGGCTTCCGAGAGGGATTGAAATCTCCCCAAGTTTCCTCCCGCTTGAATTAGGCACCACGCCGACTTCCATCACGGACCCGAAGTCCAGTGCCTATGAGCAAAATCCCGGACTCCGCAATGAGTTCCGGGGATTACCCGGGCCGTTCTATGACAGCCTCCCTGACAAGTGGGGAATGACGCTTCTCGCCAACCATACGGGGAAGGATCCCGATAGCATCGACGTTTTGGAAATTCTCTGTCACCGGGGACTCCGCTGCATGGGAGCTTTTTCGTATGAACCAGCAGACTCACACAACGCCACGGCCGAAGCGCTTTCCTGTGAAACACTGGATCTTTATTGCCAAAAAGCAGCCCAGCTCGCCGCTGGAATCGAACCCGACACCTTGGGAAAAACCATTCTGGACGCACTGGAGGATTCCGGAGGATCTGCCGGCGGGATGCGACCCAAAATGCTGCTCGCCATTCGGAAGGAGGATTTGTTCGGAGGTGACCCAGTAGCAGCCTCCGCCCTTAGAAAACTTGCGGGATACGACCATCACGACATGGCTTCCGATTTCCAACCATGGCTGCTCAAGTTCGATACCGAACCCGACAAATGCCGTGGGCTCATCGAAAATGCCTGTGCCAACATGGCCCGTGCGGCAGGCGTCACCATGCCGGAAACCACCCTGATCCGCACAAAATCCCCGGATGGTGTCCAACACGCGCACTTCGCGACGCTCAGGTTTGATCGTCAGTTGGTCGGGGACCAATGGCACCGAGTTCACATGCATACCGCCGCCGGCATTCTGCGAAGAGACTACAATGAACTCGATCTGGATTACACCGACCTTCTGGAACTCACCAAAATCCTGACGGGTGACCCATCCCAAGTCCGGCAGGTTTATCTCCGGGCCGTTTTTAACGTCTTGGCCGGAAATTCAGACGACCATGCGAAAAACCACGCATTCCTCTTGGACTCCACCGCCAAGTGGAGAGTCAGCCCCGCCTACGACCTCACCCCCAGCAGCCTCCGTCTGCAACCGGGTATCCGTTCTACTTCGGTGCTTGGAAACAAAAACGAGAAGATCCCGCTGTCCACATTGAAGGAACTTGCCCAGGAACACGGGATCAATGACCCGATGCCCATCATCCAACAAGTTTC
>JAYTEI010000477.1:0-4932 GCA_043735445.1 Akkermansiaceae bacterium
GATCATCGGTATTTCCTGCCCCGACAGTTTGAAAATCCGCTTAACGCTGAGGACCACATCCACACCACCGGTCAGGAAATCCTCAGGCAAGTGGCGCAGCGCGTGGACGCCTTTGTCGCGGGTTTCGGCACCGGCGGCTCTCTCGCCGCGTGTGGCAAGGCGATCAAGGCTCGCTGCCCGGACGCGCGGGTCTATGCGATGGACCCCGATGAGGCCGCAATGCTTTCTGGTGAAATGCCTTGTTGCCACTGGATCGAGGGCGTGTCCGGTGGCTTCATCACACCGCTGTTGCGCTCCGCACCGCTGGACGGCACGATCAATCTGAAGAGTTCCGAGGCTCGCGCCATGACCCAACGCTTGAATCGTTAGTTCGGATTGTTAGTCGGCACCTCGTCCGGCGCGAATGTCGCCGCCGCCGCCGTCAAGATCGCCCAGGATTTGCCGCCGGATGCCTGCGTGGTCAAACTCCTCTGCGACCGCGCCGAGCGCTACTTCAGCACCCGCTTGTTCAGCAACCACTCCTGTCTGCCGCAATCCGCCGCCGACTGATTCAGCCACGATGGCAACACGGAGATATGCCACCGTAGTTGACGAAAAAAGCACCGTCCCGACAAGCGGGGCGGTGCTTGAGATACTCAACGAAGTTATAGAACTACTTGCCGTCCACAACCGGTTTTTTGCTAACTTCGATTCTCGTCTTGATGCCGTCGATTCCGGTGGCTAACTGGCTATCCGGTGCAAAAGCCTTGGCCTCGTCCAATGCCTTCAACGCCTCGTCGGACTTCTTCTGTTGGGCGAAGATCATCGCGCGGGTGATCATGATCTGTTGGGTATCATCTTTACTGAATCCACCTTCCTTGAGGATCTTGTCCACTAACGTTAGGGCACCGTCGTGGTCGCCCTTTTGGGCGCATCCCTGTAACTCGCCCTGGAAAGCCGCCAGCCGGACTTTCACCGCCGCCGCCTTGGCGAAGCCGGTTTCATCTTTAGGATCCGCCGTTTTGATTTGCTCGACCACGTCGCCATAGAAGTTAGAAATCATCGATTCCTCCAAGCCCATGGCGTTCAGCGCGGCCACCAGAGCTTTGGCCTTTTCCACGCCGCTGGCCTTGGCGGCGGTGGCGAAAGATTCATCACGCGCCACTTTCTTCGCACGGAGTTCGTCGAGGTGCTTCACATACGCCTCGGGGCCACCTGCCTGATAGCCGGTTGTGGCGAATGGCATGCCCTCCGCATCAGTTAGTAGAATGGTGGGGAATCCTTCGACAGGGTATTTCTTCTTGAGTTGCTCATTCTGTTTGAGGGTCTCTGCCGAAAGTTTGGATCTATTCTGGGGGTAATCTAACTCCACCAAGACAAACTTGTCCTTCACTCCCGCCTTGAACGGGTCTTGGCTGAAGACTTCCTTATTGAGCTTGATACACCAGGAGCACCAGTCGGAGCCGGTGAAGTCGATGAGTAAATCTCTCTTGGATTTCAACGCTTCCTTCTTGGCTGCTGCAAAGTCCGCAGACCAGCCCTCGCCACCGCCTCAGGCCAAGGAAAATCCCGAGCAATGCAGTGCCACTAGCGCGACGAATGTTCTTACAATTGGTTTCATATTCATGGGCCACCACACTCGGCATCTAGCCGCCTGGGTCGAGAAAAAATAGATAAAACATTAACTCTAGCAGGCACGGTTCAGCCATGCTTTGGCGTCTGCCATGAGATCAGAATACTCGCTATCCATCTTAATTAAACTCACTTAGGCATCAGGCTTAGCATGGCCTTGCCCATGGCATCGCCCACCAGATAATAGGTCTCGGCATTGCCGAACTCATGGTGGACATGGCCGGGATGCGGTGAGTCCTGAGCCTTGCGAACAAATTCACTGGTCTCCACTAACTTCACGGTGCCTTTGAATTCTGGTTTCGCCGCCGCCGCTTTTTGCGCATCTCGGATCGCCTGCGCTGCGGGCGGGAGATCCTTGTCGCTCTTCGTCCAACCACCGGTCAAGTCGGCGATGATGATCGGCAACTTCGGCGAATTCAAATCCTTGCGCACATCATGGATGAGATTGACCAGATTTTTTTCATACACAGGCACCATCTTGGCATCGCAGAAATCATTCCATCCCTGCCACCAGACAAAACCTGCGATCACATAACCACGACCGTCATATTTCGGGAAGTTAGTCTTCAGATTATTGAGGGCATCATTGATCTCTGAGATCATCTTTGTATAGTAAGGACCGACCTGTCCGCCCGAGCTAGGTGGGCGGAAGTCCCCATCCAGGCTCTTGCCGCCCCACGCCGTTTTGATCACTAATACTTGGTCCTTGATGCCATCACCCACCACATGGCCGAACTGGAGCTCCACCCCGAAATGGTGGTCATCATCGTAGGCTGAGAACCCAAGACCCAGTGGCCCGACTTTCAACGGTGAGTTTTCGCGTTGATACTGAGCCCACACATCATCCCGCGCCGCCCATTTGCCATCGGCAGTTTTGAGGTGCTTGTAGATCGGAGCCTTGACCGGATCGTTGTATAGCATGGCAAGCGTGCCTTTGCCATCGTTGTAATCCTTGCCCGCTAGATCCACCACGGCTTGGCCTTGCATGTTTGACTGGCCGGCGAGGATGAAGACTTGCAAGTGGCCGGCAAATGCAGGCCCGGCAACTAGCAGCGATGTGAACAATAAGGTCATTAGTTTCATGATTTTTTAAGCAATAAAATGATCGGGAATCGACTCAAAGAATCTTTGTGTATCCTAAAGCTATCATTATCTGTCGCCGATGGTTAGCAACTCCGGTTGGGTAGTGGCTGCTTCGATGCTTTTGATGGCTGCTTTGACATCGTCTGTTCTTCGGACATTGAGATCCGCTGGAAACTCGTGGTTCTTGGCTTGTAGGTTCAGCGAATCAATCAATTCTTTAAGTCCCGGTATCGCTTCACGGGCGGCGGTGCCATAGCTGGCGATGAGCTTTACGATTTCCCCGGTTCTGCTTTCACTGCCGTGGCCGCCTTGAGTTTTTGCGAAGATCACTCCTGCATCGATGGCTTCCTTATAATGATATTGGCTCAAGGCCCGGAAGGCGCTCATCCGCAGTTCTGCACTAAACATTGTGTCTGCCGGGCATGGGATCTTGATGGCTTCCACCAGGTCCGGCGCGAGTTTCTTGACGTCCTCCGCAGATAGATGTTTTTCAATCGTGCCGGTCAATGTAGCGCGAGCCATGCCATCAGGATTTCTGGCAACCGCTCTAATTGCCGGATAGAGTAGTTCCGGGTCAACGCCCTTGATGGAGTTTTTCAGAAGCCCGTCGAACAATGCTGCCGCGAGTTCGCCATGAGTGAGCTGGATGGGATCCTCCCAGACCACTGGGTAAACTGGCTGTGCCGTATCGACCACCGCCCTGAGCATTTCGGGGATGACTGGCTTTGCCCGATCTCTCATGTTCTTGAGTGCATTGGCGGCTTTGACTCGCAACCAGCGATCTTCATGAGTGAGTAACCGAGCTAACACCGGCAATGCGGCAGGATCGTTGATATATCCCAATGCCTCAGCCGCGCCCTGGCGTTGGCGACCCTCGGATGCTTCCGCCATGGTGATCAGTGTAGGAACCAGCGCGGCACTTTCAGGCCGTTTACTGAGTTCTTCAGCAGCCCAACTGCGGACGATCGGCGACCAGTCACCAAAGGCTACCATGAGTTGGTCGGGAGTTAAGCTTTTGCGAGTGAGGTCGAAGTGGCCGGATGCTATTGCCTCGGTCACGTCCTTTTGGCCAAGCCAATTTGCCGGATTCGAATCCCGTCCGGTGAGGCAGATCTTCTTCAAGGGCATGGAATAAGTTAGGACATAACTGGCGGTGGGACTGAGTCCGTCGTAGCTGCTATCGCCATAGTAAGTGTTATCATCCGTTTTTCCTGCGCCGTATTGTTCGTTGCCGTCATAGGTGAATGAGCCGTCGCAGCGCCGGACGAGATCGAGATGCCATGATGCTTGTTTAATAAAGGCGGCTGTCGCGAGTGGTCCACCGGTATTGGCCCCGAGTGCGCCCCATAGATAACTGAAGCCTTGTCCGGTGTGGCCGTATTCGCGGTTCTGATAGGATGCGGTCATCATCTTGGCGAAAAACTGCGTTTCCTTAACCTTGTCGCCTTGCAGGGCAAATAGCATCGCTGCCATGGCATTCTTCCCATTGTTATCATGGTTCGGCCATGGCATATGCTCGCCATAGGGCACCGCGCCTTTGTCCACGAAGTATCCAAAAAACTTGGATGCACGGTCGATGGCGGGGTCGATCTCAGGATCCTTCACTCCGCATTTTTTACCCATCACTATTGCGATGTTTCCGACGAGGCCCACCGCATTTACCGGGCCGTAAGGTGGGATGGAGCCATGCAGTTGACCCTCGGTAGTTAGACCAGCGATGCCATGGCCGAAGGTGCCATACATACTTTGCCCTTTGGCGAGGAAGATGGTGTATTGCTCGATGGCATGCATCACCTCGCTGTCGCCAGTTTGTAGGAAGTACTCGCTTAGGAAAAGGTTCCGATAGCCCCAGTCCCAGACGACACTTCCATCTTTGAGTTCAAGTTTCAGAGTCGGTGGCCCGAGCTGATGGGCGAAGTCACGCAGCCTGGGCAGATACTTGGAGTCACCAGTGGCTAACAACGCGAGGCCATTCACCGCACCTGACCAACTAATTTCTAGCGGCTCTTTCTCTAGCACCTTGCAGGCATCGTCGAAGATGAGTTTAGACTTTGGACAATCATAGGGCGCGGTGGCAGTGTAGCTACCCATGACTCGCAGCTTGATCGCGATGGTTTGAGTCTTACCCGCGCGCCAGACAATTAACTTCAGGACTCCATGGTTCTCCTCGGTTTCAGCCTTTTGAATCGCTCTTGCGATACTCTTGCGGGCGTCATCGGTGAACAGCTTCTCATCAGT
>JAYTEI010000478.1:0-10642 GCA_043735445.1 Akkermansiaceae bacterium
GCCCAGACGGCGGCGGTGCTGCCGGTGAGCGTGGCGACAGGCGTGCGGGAAGGGGCGGGCACCAGGAAAATTCCAAGCAGGATGGCGGCGGCCGCAGCCAAGATCCACCAACGTTGTTTCGAAGCTGGCTGGGGCATCGCCACCACCTTGTCCGCACGGCGATGGCGGATCAGCGCGGCGTGCATCCTGAGACTTGTGCGGTAGTGCGCGCGGGCTTGCGGGGAGGCGCGGAGGACGGCGTTGAGCTCGTCGATGGCGGGGCCTGCCAGCGATTCATCGAAGAGCTGTTGGAGAAGCGCGTCGAGACGGATGAAGTCGTAGTCCGCGTTCATGACGGGCTTTGGTTGAGTTTACCTGCCACGCAGTTCTCTAACATTTGCCGGATCCGGTGAAGCTGCACGGAAAGCGCGCCGGGGCTGAGGTTGCGGGTGGCAGCCATTTCACTGACCGAGGAATCCGGCTGGTAGCGGTGGAGAATGAGATCGCGTTTCTCCGCGGGAAGCTGCTCGAGGCAATCGTGCAACGCGTGATCGAGGGCGGTGGTGGATTCGAGGTCCGAGTCATCCTCGGCGGCTAACAAGTCCACCAGTTCGGAATCGAAAATATGCCGGTCGCGCGCCGCATCACGGCACGCGGCCTTCACTTGGAACCAGGCGATCCGGCAGGCCCACGGCATGAAGGGCAAGGCTTGATCGTAATCCGCCGCCTTGCGCCAGAGGACCAGGTTGGTCTCCTGCAGAACGTCATCCGCCTTGGCCTGGTTCGGGAGCAGGGAAAGGATGTAGGCGTGCAGCGCCGCCTGATGACGGGTGATCAGCGCGACGAGATTTTCCTGCGGGTCTAGTGGGTGGCTCGCCATGGGTTCCGGTGATATTACCGGAATGCGGCGGAATCTTACGCAGGATTTTTCAAGCTTCGCTTAAAGCTTCGTCAGCTTGGTGACGCGGCCGGTCTTATTCCAGTCCTGGACGTATAGATTACCCGCCTTGTCGAAGCTCAAGCCGTGCGGCGCGGTGAAAATCCCGAGCCGTTGATCCTGCGGCGGCACCCCGAAATTCGCCCATTGCGCCTTGTTAGGATTGTCGCCGAGGAAGGCGATGGGCGTGCCGGTCTTGTCGAGGATGGTGACGCGGGATTCCAGCTCAGCGACGGCCAGAGTGTCACCGGAGAAACTCACGGAACAGGGTCGGCGCAGGTTGCTGGCGTGGACGCCGATCCAATTTCCTTCCAGATCGAAGTGGACCAGCCGCCGCTTTTCCCGGTCCGCCACCAGCAGCCGCGGCGCGCCGAAGCGGGTGTCGATGGCGAGGCCGTGCGGGGTGTCGAACTGCTGTTCCTCCGGCCCCTTGCTGCCAAAGGATTTCAGCAACTTGCCAGTGGCGTCGAACTTGTGGACGATGTTAGAACCGTAGCCCATCGAGGCGAAAATGGCCCCGTCCGGGGCGACGGTAACACCCGTTAGACCGCTCCAGCCGCCCGGCACTTCGCCGGTGCTGGCGTTGGGTATTTCAAGCAGCAGCTTGCCTTCGGTGTCGATTTTGCAAACCCGAAATGGCGGCTTGTTGCTGTTGAGTTGCGCCCCGTAGATCACCGTCTTGCCATCCTCGCGGCGGATCGCCATCGCATGGAAGCCCTTGCACTCGGGAGCGATCGTGCGGACAAATTTGCCGTCCGGCTGATAGACCACCACCGACAGTTTGGAGTCCGTGGAAACATAGATCAACCCGGACTCATCATCCACCACCACGCCGCCATGGGTCGGGCCGATGATCTTGCCATCCGGCAGCTCGCCCCAATGCGGCACGGCCTGATAGAGCCATGCGCCATTGCCCGTGCGCACTGCGGATTGTGGATCGTCGCCCGGCGCGGTGCCGGGTTCTGGATGAGCAAAGGCGAGCGGGGCGATAAGAAATGGGATGAGATAGCGCATTGGAAATACAGGTTTTCTCATTCCGTCAGCCGAATCAAGGAACAAGAATTTTCCCGTGGTTTCAGGAACCGCGCGGGTCACGGAAATTTTTTCTTGCATACTCCCGGCCAAATCCATACTCATCGCTCCAGATTAACGAATGCACCTTTCCAAGAAATCAGAGTATGCGTTGCGCGCCACGATCAACCTCGGCATCGCCACCGAAGTCGGGCGGGCCACGGTTTCCGGCTCGGAACTCGCCGAGGCTAACAGGCTGCCGCTCAAATTCGTCGAGCGCATCCTGCAAGAGCTGCGCGAGGCGGGCATCGTCGAAACCCATCGCGGGAAATTCGGCGGCTACTGTCTCGCCAAGCCCGCCGACCAGATCGGCATCGGCGAGCTGGTGCGGTTGATGGACGGCCGCCTCGCGCCAATCTGCTGTGCCAGTGAGAACGCCTATCAGCCCTGCACCTGTCCCGACGAGGACCACTGCGGGCTGCGCATGATCATGATCGATGTCCGCAACGCCATCGCTAACATCTTGGACCGCTACACCGTGGCCCAAGTCGTGGAGGTCACTCTGCGGAAAATGCGCCGTGACGGCATCGTCCCCCCCTTCGCCATCGCAGGTTCGCTAGCTGCAGCGGTCAACGCCCCGAAACGCAAGGCCGATCCCGCCGATGGATTCCTCGCCGGACTTTCCCAACTTGCCAATCTATCTCATGAACCCGATCACTCCTGAACCTCCTTCGTCCGATGGTCCAGCGACAGACTGGTTAGAAGTCGTTCGTAAAAATGTGGCCAACCTCCGTTTCGGCTCCATCCAGATCACCGTCCACGACGGCCGCGTGACCCAAGTCGAGAGCATCGAGAAAACCCGCTTCGTCGCCTCGCGGGAAGCCGGCCCGACCGACCGCAAATAACACATTCTCACCACCCACCGCACACCCGGAGGGTTCTACACTAACCATCTGCGAAAGCCTACCGGACCACCGGGCGCGGACGCTCCGCAGACTACCATGAAAACAACACAACACATCCGAATCCCCTCCGTCATCGCCCTGCTCACTGCGCTGTCACTTCACGCAAATGCTCAAGACAGCACGAAACATACCGACGGCTTCGACCAGCTCTGGAGCTACGCGACACTCTATCAGGAGAACACAAATCCCATCCTCGAAGAGTTTAAACTCCGCGGCCGCTATCAGGGCCAATACTGGGATGTGGATGCGGACCAAGGCAGTCAGAGCAATTGGGAAGACCGCCGCTCGCGATTCGGTTTCGATGCCAAGCTGTTCGACAAAAAACTTGAAGCCCGCTTCGATTTCCAAAGCAACGATGGCTTCGATGATATCTATGACGGCTTGGTCGATGCGTATCTCCGGTGGAAACCGACCAAATGGCTTAGTATAACTGCGGGAAAAACTAAACCGCTCATCGCCCAATACGACTGGCTGGAATCCACTAACAGCCAGCCCACCTTCGAGCGCTCGCAAATTTTTAACCAGCTCGGCATCAACCGCGCGACCGGTCTAACGGTGGAAGGCACCACCGACGATTTCTCATGGCGGGTCGGCATCTATTCGAACGACACCCCGAGCAACACGGCGGACCCGATCACTAAGATTTCCTCCGGCGCATGGGGTGACGGCGAGTTCGGCGAGTTCAGCGGCGGCGTCTCCTACACCCTCGGCGCAGGCTACGATTTCAAGCAGCTTCTCAATCTCGAAAAGGCCGACTTCCGCCTCGACTGGCTGCACAGCGACCGCAATCCTGGCGACCTTGTGTTAGGAAAATACGATGACATTCTGTCCACCACCTTCACCGTGAAAGAGGGCCACGCCGCCGCCGTCTTTGAGGCCTACTATGCCACTGGCGGCGATGGGACTAACAGCGATGTGTTCGGCTTCTTCATCGAGCCGACTTACGACCTCATTCCTAAGAAACTCCAACTCGTAGGCCGCTACTCTCATGCCAACAGCTCAGGGCCGCTCGGCGTCGTCGGGCAAACTCGTTATGAAAAGAAAGTCGCCATCAACGCCGCCCTCGGAGATTCTTACGATGCGATTTACGGCGGCATCCAATACTTCATTTACGGCGATAAATTAAAACTCATGGCCGGCACCGAGTGGTCGCGCCTCAACGCTGACACCGGCGATTCCTACGCCGGCTTCACCTTCCTAACCGGCGTTCGCGTTTCATTCTAACTAGACTCATATCCATGAAAACCACCCCACTCCTCGCGCTCTGTGCGGCAGCCATGCTCGGCTCGCTATCATCATGCACCAAGAGTATTAAGGGCACTAAGTCCCTCCTCAACGTCTCCTACGATCCCACTCGGGAATTCTATGTGGACGTCAACAAAGCCTTCGCCGTGCAGTGGAAATCGAAGTCTGGCGAGTCACTCGAAATCAAACAATCCCACGGCGGCTCCGGCAAACAAGCTCGCTCGGTGATCGACGGACTCGGCGCGGATGTGGTGACCCTCGCCCTCGCGGGCGACATCGACACCCTGGCCAAGGAAGCGAAACTCCTCCCCGCCGATTGGCAGGGGCTGCTTCCTAACAACAGCTCGCCTTACACCTCAACCATTGTCTTCGTGGTGCGGAATGGTAACCCGAAGTCCATCAAGGATTGGGCGGATCTAACCCGTGCAGGGGTGGAGGTCATCACGCCCAACCCGAAGACCTCGGGCGGCGCACGTTGGAATTATCTGGCCGCATGGGCCTGGGCGGATAAGGAGTTTGCAGGTGATCCGGCGAAAACTTTGGATTACATGACTCGGCTGTTTAAAAACGTCCCCGTGTTAGATACCGGTGCCCGTGGCTCCACCACCACCTTTGCTCAGCGCGGCATCGGCGACGTGTTCTTATCTTGGGAAAATGAAGCCTATCTAATCGCCAAAGAATTCCCCGGTAAGACCGAGATCATCTATCCATCCATCAGCATTCTAGCAGAGCCGCCGGTGGCAGTCGTCACCAAGAATGCTGAGAAACATGGCACGACCGCAGTCTCCAAGGCTTATCTGGAATTTCTCTACACCGACGAAGCGCAGGAAATCGCCGCCAAGCACCACTACCGCCCACGCAATCTGCAGATCGCCGCCAAGTTCAGTGACAAACTGAAGGCTCTCCCGCTAGTCACCATCGACCAGGACTTCGGCGGCTGGGCCAAGGCGCAGAAGTTCCACTTCGACGACGGCGGCACCTTCGACAAGGTTTACAAAACCCACTAACACTCCATGTCTATCAGACGCGTCATCCCCGGCTTCGGGATATCGATGGGATTCACCATCACCTATCTCAGCCTCATTATCCTGATCCCGCTGGCGGCCTTATTCCTCAAGGCCGCCCAGCTAGGCGCGGCAGAATGGTGGGAAATTCTAACTTCCCACCGGATGATCGCGGCGGCTAAGCTGACCTTCGGTGCCAGCGCCGCAGCGGCGGCTGTTAGCACAGTGTTCGGGCTACTGGTCACTTGGGTGCTCGTCCGCTACCGGTTTCCCGGCAGGAAATTGCTGGACGCCATGGTGGATCTACCGTTCGCCCTGCCGACCGCCGTCGCGGGTATCACTTTGACCGCGATCTACGCGCCTAACGGCTGGATCGGCCAATACCTCGAACCTTGGGGAATCAAGGCAGCTTACAGTCCGTTAGGGGTCTTCATCGCGCTCACATTCATCGGCTTTCCCTTCGTCGTCCGCACGCTGCAACCGGTGATGGAAGACTTCGGCAGCGAGTATGAGGAAGCCGCCGCCACCCTCGGCGCGGGCCGCTGGACGATCTTTTGGCGGGTGATTTTCCCGATGTTTGTGCCGGCCTTGATCACCGGCTTCACCCTCGCCTTCGCACGCGCCATCGGCGAGTACGGCTCAGTGATCTTTATCTCAGGAAACCTGCCGATGAAGACTGAGATCCTGCCCCTGTTAGTCGTCGCGCAGTTGGAGCAGTTTAAATACGAAGCCGCCGCCGTCATCGCCGCCGGGATGCTAACGGTTTCATTTGCCCTGTTGTTTTTCATCAATCTGCTGCAACGCCGGCTCAACTGGCAGAACAACTAACCGCTCATGTCTCGCCAACCTGTCACCACCGAATCCGCGCCCGTCCGTCTGCTGCTCATTGGCACGGCGGTCGCGTTTCTCGCCCTCTTCTTGCTGCTCCCGCTAGCCGCCGTGTTTGCCGAAGCGTTCCGCAAAGGCTGGGAAGTTTTCCTCGCATCATTGCATGAGGAAGCCGCGCTATCTGCGATCAAGCTCACCCTGTTAGCCGCTGGCATCTCGGTGCCGCTCAACACCTTGTTCGGAGTTTCCGCCGCATGGCTGGTCACGAAATTCAAGTTCCGCGGGCGCTCGCTACTCATCTCACTGATCGATCTACCATTCGCCGTTTCCCCGGTCATCGCCGGTCTCGTGTGGGTGCTGTTGTTCGGGGCAAAGGGCTGGTTTGGCCCGTGGCTGGCGGAGCATGACATCAAAATCATCTTCGCGCTGCCCGGCATCGTCATCGCCACCGTGTTCGTCACTTTTCCCTTCGTCGCCCGCGAGTTGATCCCGCTGATGGAGTCGCAGGGCAGCGATCAGGAAGAAGCCGCAGTCACGCTCGGCGCTAACGGTTGGCAAATTTTCTTCCGGGTCACCCTACCTAACATCAAGTGGGGATTGCTCTACGGCGTGCTGTTATGCAATGCGCGGGCGATGGGTGAGTTCGGCGCAGTCTCAGTCGTTTCTGGCCACATCCGGGGGGAAACTAATACGCTGCCGCTGCATGTGGAGGTTCTTTATAACGAGTATCAGTTCAGCGCCGCCTTCGCCTGTGCCACCTTGCTGGCCTTCCTCGCGCTCGTCACCCTCGGCCTGAAAAGCGCCGTGGAGCACTTCACCGGCCACCAAGAATCCGGCCACTAACACCCATTTCGCCATGTCGATCTCGATCCAATCCATCAGCAAATCCTTCGGCGCCTATCGCGCGTTGGAAGACATCACACTCGAAGTGCCGGACGGCTCACTCACCGCGCTGTTAGGCCCGTCCGGCTCCGGCAAGACCACCCTGCTGCGCATCGTCGCCGGTCTCGACTTCGCCGATCCCGGCCCCGGCAAGATCGCCTTCCACGGCGAGGATGTGAGTGAAATCCCGGCGGTGAACCGCGGCGTCGGCTTCGTCTTCCAGCACTACGCCTTGTTCCGCCACATGACCGTCGCGAAGAACATCGCCTTCGGCCTCAGCGTGCTGCCACGCAAGGATCGGCCGCAGAAATCCGAGATCCGCGAGCGAGTGCTGGAACTGCTAAAATTGGTAAAACTCGAAGGTCTCGAAAATCGCCGCCCGCACGAACTCTCCGGCGGCCAGCGTCAGCGCGTCGCCCTAGCGCGCGCCCTCGCCATCCGGCCCAAGGTGCTGCTGCTAGACGAACCCTTCGGCGCACTTGATGCACAAGTTAGAAAAGATCTCCGCCGCTGGCTCCGGCAGTTTCACGATGAAATCGGCCTCACCACTTTGTTCGTCACTCACGATCAAGAAGAAGCGCTCGAACTCGCCGACCAAGTCGTAGTCATGCGCAATGCCCGCATCGAACAAGTCGGCAAACCACAGACGGTCTATGATCATCCGCGCAGCCCGTTCGTTTACGAGTTCCTCGGCAATGTGAACAAACTGCACGCCGGCAAGGACATCCGCTACGTCCGCCCGCATGAAGTCGAAGTGCTATTCGCCGCCGAGTGCGATCCGGCGACCGATTCACTCGCCCGCGTCCAGCACCTATTTTCCGCCGGACCGATCGCCACTCTAACGGTCAAACTGGCGGACGGGCAGTTCCTCGACGTCGAACTCTCGCGCAAGCAGCTCGACGAGCTAGCACTGAGCGTGGGCGATGAAGTGGCGGTGCGCCCTGTGGTGGAGCTTTGATTCCGAGCACCCTAGAACCACCGGCCCGCTGGCATGGCGGGTGCTCAGTGGCGGGCCAACCCTGCCCATGCCCGACCCTTCTGATGCGAGCGTCCCCGCCGAGGCTCCGGCGCTTTGTGCGCTGGGGTTAGGGTTTGCCACCCTGGTGATTCGCAGCGGTGATCTGGTAGAACTTTCCTGGCAGAGCATGGGCGAAAATGGCATGGCACTTCGAGGTGGAAGACACCGGACCCGGCATTCCCGGGGACGCGCGGGAGGCGCTGGAAATATTGCTGAAATCACGGCCGCAGATCGTCTTTCGCGACATGCGTATGCCCGACTTCGACGGCGTAAATGTCGCGCGGCGGCTCCTAAAATCGTCGCGACCTCCGCCGCCGCGCTGACTCACGAGCGCGAGCGCCACCTCCAAGCCGGTTGCGATGATTTCGTAGCCAAGCCATTTCGCGCCGAGCGGATCTACGGCTGCTTGGGGCAATTGTTAGGAGTTTCCTTCGATCACGCGCCATCCGCCGCGGCGGAGCAAACCATCGATCTCCGCCCGCTCACCTTGCCGGAAGATTTGGCGGCCCGCCTGGCGATGGCTGCGGAACTCCACAGCGCCACGGTGCTCAAAGTCTGCCTCGCCGAGATGGAAATCCTCGGCCCCGCCGGCGAGCGCGTGGCCGGGCATTTGCGGACATTTCTGGCCAGCTACGACATGAAAGCCATCCAACACCTCGTCGCCCAAATCCCCGTCGCATGAACCCTCCGCGCATCCTCCTCGCCGATGACACGCCCGCCCGCCTGTCACTGCTCAGCCATCTGTTGGAGAAGGAGGGCTACGAAATCCTCGCGGTTTCTAATGCCACGGACGCGCTCAAGATCGCCGCGAAGGCACAGCCAGACCTCATCATGTTAGACGTGATGATGCCGGGGCACGATGGCTACTATGTCTGCCGTTAGTTGAAATCAGAAATGGCCACCCGCGACGTGCCGGTCATTTTCATCACCAGTCGCAATGCCCCGGCGAGCATCGTCAAAGGCTTCCACGTCGGCGCGGTGGACTACATCGAGAAGCCATACCATGCACAAGAAATCGTCACCTGGGTGGCCACTCACTTAAAAAGTGCACGTCTAACACTGGAGTTGCAACAACGCAACGCCGCGCTGGAAGCCGAGATTTCACTCCGCCAAAACGCCGAGCAACGGCTCAGCACCCTCACCACTCGCGAGGACCAGCGCTGGGGACTCAGCGGTTTCGGCGGCGATAGCCCGCACCTGCGGCGCATTCTAACTGACATCGGGCGGCTCCAACTGTTTGGCAAAACCAGCGTGCTGATCACGGGCGAGAGCGGCACCGGCAAGGAGTTGGTGGCCCGCGCCATCCATCATCACAGCCCCCGCGCCGGGGCCTCGTTCATCCCGGTGAATTGCGTGGCCGTGCCTGCGGAACTGGCGGAGTCGTTATTCTTTAGCCACATGAAAGGCTCGTTCACCGGCGCGACCTCGGACCGCAAGGGCTACTTCGAACTCGCCAACGGCGGCACCTTGTTCCTCGATGAAATCGGCGACATGCCCGCCGCGCTCCAGGCGAAATTGTTGCGTGTGTTAGAAGACGGCGAGGTCACCCCAGTGGGGACGACGAAGTCCCACCGCGTGGACGTGCGCGTGCTCTGTGCGACCAACGCCAACCTCACCGCCAAGATCGCCGCCGGGGACTTCCGCGAGGATCTTTTCTATCAGCTCGCCCGCTACACCGTGGAGACCCCGCCGCGCCGCGAGCGCCGCGACGACTTACCGCTGTTAGCCACCCATTTCCTGCGACTCTTCGCCACGGAAACCGGCTCCATCCTCCCGACTATCACCCGCGAAGCCATGGCTCGGCTGCACGCCCACGCCTTCCCCGGCGATATCCGAGAACTCAAAAACGTGATGGAGTGCGCACTCATTCTCAGCAGCGGCAAACCGATCCCCGCTGAGCACTTGCAGCTCTTCGAAATGGCCACCCCAGCCACTCGTCTAACTGCACCTATCACCCTCGTTCTCGAATCCGCAAACCAAACGCTCATCCAGCGAGCGCTCGAGCAAACCCACGGCAACGTCGCCGAAGCCGCCCGCCTCCTCAACATCAGCCGCAGCCGCACCTATCGGAAGTTCCCTCACCTCGCTGGTGGGGTGAAGTAGCTGCGGCGTCCCGCCGCAGGTAGTGTTCGTAGCGTCTCGCTACGAGTCTTCACTCTGCTGTGCAATCCCCCGCGCTAAGGCAAGCACACCTAGCAGAGACATTGATGGCTCACTAGCTGCCAGATCAAAACCCGCTCTTCTATCAGCTCGCCCACCTCACAACGTTAGATCATCTCGCCGTCCTTCATGCACAGCGCAATTTCCGCCACCCACGGCATCAGCAACCGATAGAAGACCTTTTTCCCGCGCTTCTCATCGCCAATGATGCCGGCCCCTTTCAAAACTAGCAGGTGTTGCGACATCGTCGGACCGCTGAGTTTTGGCAATTGCGGCAAGTCCATCAGCACTCGCACGCAACATTCCCCCGCCGCCAACTGGTCCACCATCGCAAGTCGCGCCGGATGCCCCAGCGCCTTGAATACCATCGCTCGTTGCTTCACCGTCATATTGCAGTTATTTAGCTAAATAACGAATTGATCAAGGGGAGTTTTCGGTGGGGAGTTCTCTGAGAGGGATTTTGGGGAGAGAGGGTTTGCGGAGAGAGCCTCAGAGGCTGTCTGAAAATTCGGGTTAGAGTGATTGGTTCGCTAGAGGCAGCGGGCAGAATGCCCGCGCCACAGTGGCCCGGGCATCCTGCCCGGAGCCTTTCCAAGCAAATCCTGGCAATTTT
>JAYTEI010000479.1:0-4914 GCA_043735445.1 Akkermansiaceae bacterium
TGTATCTAGCCGAGTTGATGAATAGCGTGAATTCAGCCCTCCGCGTCATTGAGGAACTCGACCACTTGCTAGAAAAAGTTCATGCAGACTGCGACTGAATCCACCGATCTCCGCTCCGTGCAGGGACAGCTTGACCATCTCAAATCCGGTGTCGCCACCGTCATCTCCCGTGAGAAGGCACTGATCAAGGAGCGGGCAGAGCGCCTACTCGCCGTCCGCCGGGAAATGGTCGTGCGCGAGGAAGCCGACGCGGAAAAACTAACTCGCCGCATCCATGAACTAGCTGCTGTTAGACAACAGGTCGTCGGCGCAGCGCAAGCCAGCATGGAAGCGCGTGGCGAGAGAATCCATCAGGCGTATCACCACAGCCGTGCGGCATTGGCGAGTCGAGTGCAAGGCGTGAAGGACCGCCGGATCGGACAAGTGCAAGGCTCGATCATGCGCAACCGCCAAGTCCGGCAACAGGAGCTGGCCGCAGCTAAGGAAGCGCACCAAGCGTTTCAAACCCAGCTTGCCGCCGACCGGAAAGTCCGGCGTGATCTGCGAGGTGCGGTGCTCAAAGCATTGCGTTCCTATCAGCTCCTGTTGGCGAACCGCTTCAACGGCAAGCACGCGCTGACCACCGACGTGGACCTCACTGGCACCCCCGAAAAATTGCGTGGGACATTGCTAGAACAGTTAGAAAATGCGGGCGCAGCCACGGCGGCGGCTCGTAACTTGCCGCTCGCGAGATTCTTCCGCTTTGTCCCACTGTGGCTGCTCTTGCTCATCGTCTCCGGAGTGCATCTGTGGCTGCCATTTCGGCCCGGAAGCACCGGGATCGGGCCAGTCCTGCCATCGCTGATCATCGCAGCGGGAGTGCTGCTAGGGATTTGGGGAATCGGCCTGCTGCTCTCGATGCCCAGCGTCCGCCGCGCTTCGGAATCCCTAGCAGCGGCGCGGCAGATGGAGATTTCCGCAGAAGAAAAATCCGCCGCGCGGCTAGCAGCGATGGACGCCGAGATCCAGAACGAGCACGCCGTGGAAGGCCAAAGCCTCGGCGAGACGTTCCGCGAATCTGATAGTGAGTGGAAGGCCCGCATGAGCGAGGGCCAGAAAAAACTCGAACGCCAACTCGCCCGGCTGCCCTTGATTTTGGAAAAACTCCATCAACGGAAACTCGCGAAAATCACTGCCGAGCACGAGCAGGCCCTGGAGGTCGTGCAGGCAGAAGCGGACCAGCGGACGGTTCTCACCGAAACGACTCGGACCCAAGCCAATGCCGTGGTCGATGCCGCAGTCGATGGCGAGATCGACTCTCTAACAATCCCGTGGCGCAGCGAAGTACTGCCGCTCTATCAGTCGCTGGGGGAGTTAGAGGCGCACTCGCTCGCCCGATTTCCGCCATGGACGATGGAGGTTTGCAAAACCTGGACACCGCCCGACGAAGCGCCGCAAACTGTCCGGCTCGGGCGGCTCGCGGTGGACTCCGTGAAGCTCGCCGGCGGCTTGCCGCACGATCCGCAGCTCGCACTTCCGGGCGCGGAGAAACTCGACGTGCCATTTTCGCTAGGATTTCCCGACCAGGGTTCCCTCATGATCGAGAGCGACGGCACCGGCGGTGGGGTGGCCACCCTCGCGCTGAATGCCATCGCGCTGCGCTTGTTAGCGTCTCATCCACCCGGGCGCGCTTCGTTCGTCTTCATCGACCCTGTTGGACTCGGCAAGGATTTCTCCGGCCTGATGCACCTGGCCGACTACGAGGAAACGCTCATCAATCACCGCATCTGGACCCAGAGCACGCAGATCGAGGAACGTCTAGCAGAGCTAAACGAGCACATCGAGAAAGTCATCCAGATGTATCTCCGCAACGAGTTTGCGAACATCACTGAATACAACGAGCAGGCTGGCACCATCGCCGAGAAATATCGTTTTCTCGTCATCGCTGGGTTTCCATCTGGCTTCAGCGAAACGTCGTGCAAGCGGCTGCTTTCCATCGCGTCGAGCGGCGCACGCTGCGGGGTGCATTTGCTGATCCAGCGCGATCTGCGCCTGCCGCCGACTGATGCCGCGCTCGACGACGAGCTCCGCCGCGCGTGCATGAGAGTGACCTTGCGCGACGGCGTCTTCCATCTAGCAGGCGCACTGCCGGGCGCGGATACCGTGGTCTTCGATCCGCCGCCGACGCATGAGGATTCGATCACGTTGGTGCATCGCATCGGCAAGGCCAGCATCGACTCTAACCGGGTGCAGGTGCCCTTCGCCCACATCGCACCGGCGGCGGATGAGATCTGGCAGTCCGACACCACCGACGAGCTGCGCGTGCCGATCGGCCGCACCGGCGCGAAGAAGCTCCAGATGTTAGCGATCGGCAAGGGGACCCGCCAGCACGCGCTGGTCGCGGGGAAAACCGGCTCGGGCAAGTCCACTTTGTTTCACGTCATCATCACCAACCTCGCGCTGTGGTGCAGTCCCGAGCAGGTGGAATTCTATCTGGTAGATTTCAAAAAGGGCGTGGAATTCAAGTGCTACGCCGCCAAGCGCCTGCCGCACGCGCGGGTCATCGCGATCGAAAGCGACCGCGAATTCGCACTCAGCGTGCTGCAACGGATCGACGGCGAGCTGAAACGCCGCGGTGAATTATTCCGCCATGCTGGCTCGCAGGATCTCGCCGGTTACAAGCGCACGGCTGGGCATGAGCCGCTGCCGCGCAGCCTGCTTCTCATCGACGAGTTCCAGGAGTTTTTCACCGAGGACGATGCGGTGGCGCAGGAAGCCTCGCTGCTGTTGGACCGGATCGTTAGACAGGGCCGCGCGTTCGGCATCCACGTCATCCTCGGCTCTCAAACCCTCGGCGGAGCCTACACGCTGGCCCGCGCCACGCTGGGTCAGATGGTCATCCGCATCGCCCTCCAGTGCAATGAAACTGACGCCCACCTCATCATGGATGACGACAATCCCGCGCCCCGCCTGCTCACGCGGCCGGGCGAGGGGATCTACAATGACCAAGCCGGCGCGCTCGCCGCTAACAGCCCGTTTCAAATCGTCTGGCTGCCCGAGGACGAACGCGATGCCGCGCTCGACCAAGTCAACGCGCTGGCCAGCCGCGATGGTAAAGTGCCGCCGACGCCGATTGTTTTCGAAGGAAACGCGCCTGCTGACGTCAGGGATAACATGGAGTTGAAAAAACTGATTTTATCCCGCTCGGCGTCGCGTCCCGTGACAGCCCGCGCCTGGCTGGGTGCGCCAAACTCGATCAAAGGCCCGACCGAAGCGCAGTTCCAGCGCCAGAGCGGCAGTCACCTGTTAGTCGTCGGGCAATCTGCCGAGCGCGCGTTGTCGTTGTTAGCCATCAGCATTGTTTCCCTCGCCGCCCAATACCCGCCGGCACAAGTCGAGTTCGTGATTCTCGATCCACACGCCTATGAAAATGGCGTGGATGGTTTTTTCCAAAAACTCGCCGCCGTCTTGCCGCACCAGATCCGCATCGCCGGTCCGGCCGAAACGCCCGCGTTGCTGGCTGAGTTGTCGAAAGAGTTAGAAGCCCGCGGCCCATCGTCTGGCCGGGATGCCCCCGAGGTTTTCCTGATCATTCACGACCTCCAACGCTTCAAATCGCTGCGCCCAGATGACGAGTTCCGTTTCTCGATGGACGATGATGCCGCTGCCGGAGTCACCCCATCGCAAGCGTTTGCAAACCTGCTAGGCGAAGGCGGCCCGGTGGGCATGCATGTGCTCGCCGCCACCGATACTTGGAACAACGTCAGCCGCTGGATCCCGCGCAAGCTGATGGCTGAGTTCGAAATGCGGGTGCTGTTCCAGATGAGCGCCAACGATTCCTCAAATCTAATCGACTCGCCCGCCGCCACCGCGCTCGGCCTGCATCGTGCGTTGTTCCATAACGAGCACTACGGCACGCTAGAAACCTTCCGCCCTTACGCCATGCCCGATGCCGCGTGGTTGGAGGAAATCGTGACGCCCGCGAGTGAGATCTTGTGATGGGTTGCGTGAAATGTGTCCCGGCTGTCTCAGCCGGATTTAAAACCTCCGCTCCCGGCTGAGACAGCCGGGACACTTTCAGGAAATCACGGGGGGGCTTGCCAGAGTCATCCCACTCCCGCAGCTTGCGCCGTGAGAATTTATCAGGACGAGATCTATCAAAAGGGCGCGAAATACATCCGCATCGTGCGGCTCGACCGTTACGAGGTGGAATTTAAAACGATGGAAGGTAACTCCAAAGGCGAGGGCGCGGTGGCGGTGCTGCCGAAGAAAGAGTTCTGTCGCTTGCTCAAGGGAATGACGCTGATGGCCCCCGTGAAAAAAGAAGTGCCGGAAGAGTGAACCCGATTGATGGCCGGTGGGAGGAGCTAGGGGATGAATGTCATTTGGTGTTAGTCCATACCACCCGGACGGCGGGATATACCTGAAACTCGCGGGCAAAATTGTCCGGGCGGACAAGAATGTCCGCCCCCCGTTAGTCGGGCGCGCTGGCCAAGCTCCGCATCCACTCTGGAGCGCTAACAGCACCAGCGAAGAAGCAAAATGACGCTGCCGAGCTGCCCTGCTTTCCCGCCCTCGTGGCGAGGCCGCGCAAGCAATCGCCATTGCACCGGTCCTCCTTCAACGCGCCCGCCGGGCCAGCACCGGATGGCAGCACCCGGCCTGATAGCCTCGGCGGACTCTCCGCCGTGATCCGCAGTGGGGGCGCAAATTCCCCCGGCTGCGCCATCGCACTGCCAGGCGGCAACTCCGCAGTTGTCAGTGGTTCCCATCTTCCCATTTAGGATCATTCCTTACGGCTGATAGATCCGCCATGTCGGAGCAGTCCAGATGCGTGGCCTCCAGCAAATCCTCCGCAAGCTCAAGTGCGGGCTTGCGGAGGCGTTCTCGGAGGATATACGACTGCTGCGGAAGCGGAAGCGTTCGAGCGCGTCA
>JAYTEI010000480.1:0-4908 GCA_043735445.1 Akkermansiaceae bacterium
AAGATATCAACTGCCGGATAGATATAGTTTTCCGCGATCTTGCGATCGAGGACGAGTTCCATATTGCCGGTGCCTTTGAACTCCATGTAGATCGCTTCATCGGCGCGGGAGTTAGTCTGGATCAGGGCGGTGGCCATGATCGTTAGAGAACCTCCGCCACGGGTGTTTCTAGCAGCGGCAAACAAGCGGCGTGGCACTTCGAGTGCGCCGATGGTGAGGCCGCCGGATGCGGTGCCGCGGCCGCGGGTGTTCATATTACCATTGTAGGCGCGGGCGAGGCGAGTGATGGAATCCATGATGAGAAATACATCTTTCCCAGCTTCGACCAAACGCTTGGCGCGCTCGATGGCGAGCTCGGCGATGCGAGTGTGGTTGCGAGCCTGCTCGTCGTTAGAGCTAGCATAGATTTCCGCACCTTGGAGGGCGCGGCGGAACTCGGTGACTTCTTCTGGGCGCTCATCGACGAGCACCACCATCAGATGGATTGCTTCGTCGTATTTCTCCCGGATCGCTTCTGCCATGTGGAGCAGCAGCGTGGTTTTCCCCGAACGAGGAGGGGACACGATCAGGCCGCGCTGGCCACGGCCGACGGGCGCCATGATATCGACGACGCGGGTGGTGAAACGCTCGGGCGTGGTCTCGAAACTGATCCGGCGCGTCGGGTTGATCGCCTTGAGTTCGTCGAAATGCGGAAGCTTGGCCGCTTCCTCGGGAGTCATGTCATTGATCGTCGAGATCTCGACGAGCTGCGGGCCGCGCGGGCCGTCCTGATAGAGGCCATGAATCCACTGGCCAAGTCGCAGGTTGTATTTGCGAATCGTCTCGGGCGTGACAAATACATCGTCACGAGCTTGCTCGAAATTCTTCTTTTGCACCCGCAGGAAGCCGAAGCCTTTCGGCGCGAGTTCCAGCATCCCATCGGCCTCGATTTTTGGGCCATTGAGTTGGACCGGGCGGCGGTCGTCGAAATCATTGCTAGGTCCGGGACCCTGCTGGCCACCTTCATGGCGGTGGCGGTTAGGTGAGTGTTGCTGGCCGTGCGGGGCTTGTTGATCCTGGCGTTCGTTGTTGCGGCGTTTGCGTTTTTCGCGGCGCTTTTTGCTACGGCTTTCGCGGGGTGGGCCTTGGCCATCGCGCTGTTGGAAATTCCGCTGTTGGCCATCTTGCGGTGGGCGCTCGCGGCGTTCGCCCTCGCGTGGCGGACCAGCTTGCGGCGGAGTTTCCCGATCCGGCGGCGGCGTGATGAGGGGCGGAAATGGAATGGACGGAATGGGGGCCGGCGGGCGAGGTTCCACCGGCTCACGGCTAACCACTGGACCACCACCGGGAACCCGCCCGAAGCGGCGCGGCTCGTCCCCAGACAGCGCCGCTTGAGGCTCGGGCGGCGTGGCTTCGGCAACGACTTTTTTTGCCCGCGACGGGCGTTTCACAGGCGCGGGGATCGGCTTAGATTCGGGAGCTGCGGTGAAGGGCAATTCCGGAGTGGCAGAGGCTGCGGACTTGCGGACGACTTTCTTCGCGGCCCCTTTTTTCACAGCGACTTTTCTAGCAGTCGCCTTCTTCGCGGGTGGGGCTTCCTCGGCAGAAGCTGGCTGTGCGGCCACTTTTTTTGCCGCCCTCTTGCGTGCGGGTGGTGAGTCACCGGCAGTGGCTGCTGGAGTTTGAGGAATAGTATCTTGATCGTTGTTATTGCTCATCCGAAATCTGTTAAATGGTATGGGGCAGGGGGAACTGAAGCGGCCACTTCGATAGGGGTAAAGACGGTCAACTGGGCGGGCGAGTCATCTAGCAAATCAGGCAGCATGAGGACTGGCCGGGCGATTGCTAGATCGCTGACGACCCAGGGAGTTTGGTGGATGGAAATAGGGGTTGGGATGGGGTCTTGGCCGTGTAGCCGTGAGTGGGATCACTCGCAGGTCTGCGGGACAGGAAGGAGCTAACGATCCTGCGAATTGACCGGCTCGATTTGCTTAAACAAGCTTCCAAGGCCCGGCAGGGCAGGTGGGCGTTAGCCCAAGTGGAGTTTCGGAAATGCGACGCGAAACACCGCTCCGTCGTTCCAATGCGCGGAGACTGCGGCAGCTCCGAGCACTTGGCAATTCAAATTTTCAGGCCGACTTCGATCATGGATTCGCGGTCGCAGAAGAAACGCGAGCGGATATTGCCGGTTGCCGAATGCGATGCCGGATGCAAGACTTCCGCCGTGAAAATCAGTCGCACATGCCTATTAGGGGCTCTCGCCATGTTGGTCATACCGCTCGCGGCCCAGGAGCAGAACGCCCAGCCCAAGCGGGAGATCCCGAAAGATCTCTTGGATGATGCGCATGTGCGCGAGGAGCTGGCGGTGAATGAATTCACCGCCCCTTCGATTTCTAAACTGTTTGATACCTTGCAATCGTTGATGCCATTGCCGATTGCGGAAGTTACTCGTAAAATGCCGCCGCGGATGCCGCAGGACCGCGCGGATCTAGCGATCGAGCTGGGATTTCTCATCGCCGATGGATTCCTCGTGGTGCAAGCCGAGCAACTGGATGGCATCGAAGATCTCGCTAAAGATTTGACCCGTTATGGTAAAGCCCTAGGCGCGGGCGACCGGGTGAACCGCCATGCCGCCGCATTGTTAGACAGTGCCAAAAAGAAGGATGTGGCAGAAATTAAAAAGGAACTCACCGCGACTCAGCATGATGTGGAGTCGGAACTTGTCTCCTTGCGCGACGCCGATCTCGCGCACCTCATTTCACTCGGCGGATGGATTCGTGCGCTCGAAGTTTCCACCGTGGCGGTGGACAAACAGTTCGGCGTCGATCGTGCGCGTAAGGTGATGCGCGAGGACATCGCGGACTACTACACGGAGTCGGTCGCCGGCTTGGAGCCGAGGATTTCGGAACGTCCAAACTACCTTGCCATGCGAGATGTCCTCGCCGGACTGCGCACGGAAATGACCTTGGAAGAGGGCAAACAACCGACCCAAGAGTTGATGGCTGAGATCCGCAAGCAAGCGGCGAAGCTGGTGGAACTCGCCCTCCAACGGCAACCATGATCGCTCTATCAGAGAAGCGCGTCGCCGTTCTGGGACTCGGCATTATCGGTTCGCGCGCTTGTGCGCGGCTGCACGCTCACGGCTGGCAAGTGACTTGCTGGAACCGCACGCCGAAGGGATCTGCCGGGGAAACGGCGACGCCTGAGGCCGCGATCCAAGGAGCTGCCATCATCTCGATTTATCTAAAAGATGCTCCCGCGCTGCGCGAGATTTTCACTCAGTTAGAAACGCTGCTCGCCCCCGGCCAGATCGTTTTGAATCATGCGACCGTGGATTTAGAAACGACGATGTGGTTGGATGAAATTTGTCGCGCCCGCGGCTGCCGGTTTCTCGATACACCATTCACCGGCAGTAAAGTCGCATCGGCTAACGGCCAGTTAGTCTATTACACCGGCGGCGATCCCGCGCTGGCCAAAGAGCTGGAACCTTATCTAAATGTCACCAGCCGAGGCCAACTGCATTGCGGCCAAGTCGGTGCTGCGACGGTGGTTAAGCTGGCCACCAATCTCATCTCTGCTTGCACCGTGCAGGCGCTGGCTGAGTCGCTCGCCATCGCCACCCACCACGGCGTGACTGCGGATTGTTTAATCCAGGCAGTCTCTGAAAATGCCAGTGCTTCCGTCCTCTCCGGCATGAAGCTGCCGCTGATGGCAGCAGGCAATTATGACACTCATTTCTCGCTCGCTAACATGGGCAAAGACAGCCGCTACATGCTCGCCCTCGCGCAATCGGCGGGACTGGAAACTCCGGCGATCGCGGCAGTGTCGAGACGCATGGAAGAACTATCTGCCGCCGGTCTGGGAGATATGGATTTCTCGGCGCTGGCGAAACCTTATCTGCAACCCGAGTGAGCGGAATCCAGAGGATCGACCTTGGAACCCCAGTGCTGTTGGAATTCTGCGGCCCGGATGCAGTTAGGTTTCTCAATGGCCAAATCACCCAAGACGTCCGCCGCGTGGCGGGTGGAAAAATCGCGCTGCCTTCCTGCGTGACCGACGCCAAGGGGAAATTGCAATTTCGCATCACCCTCACCGCAGCTCCTAACGGTGGGTTATGGGTCGCGGGGCTCGCCAACCAAGCGGAGGAACTCGAAGCCCGCCTGACCCGCTATCTCATCGCGGATGATGTGGAAGTGACCGATCTAACGAACACCTACACGTTATATCATTTCTTGCAAAAAATGACTGCGCCGCCGCCGGGGGGGATTGCCCGTGACTCGAATCGTTACGGAATCCCCGGCACTGACTGGTGGCTTCCGACAAGCCAAGCAATTAATTATCCATTACTCGGCAGTGATGAGTTAGAAGCACTCCGGATTGCGAATGGCATCCCAGTCTGGGGCCGGGAGTTGATTGAAGGAATGCTCCCGCCAGAAGCGTTGCTGGAGGCGACCGATATTTCCTATCAGAAGGGCTGCTACGTCGGCCAAGAGGTGATTTCCCGGATCAAGTCCGCTGGCAAGGTCAACAAACGGCTGACTCGCTTCATTTTCGATGCACAAGCTCCAGTAATCCCTGGCCCGTTAGAAAACTCGGCGGGCGAGGTGACCAGTGTTTCGCCGCTGACCGTCGGGGGAATCCGCCACGCGCTCGGTTATGTGAAACGCGGCGCAGTGGACTGGATTTACAAAGCGGCAGACGGCAGCCTCTGGCCAGTTAGAGCGGCTTGATGGTTTTTGTCCTTTGCCAAAGCTCGATTCCACCGGAATCTGGCAGCGATGATTTTAGATGGGTTGATCATGGCAAGCGGAGTGGCGAATATCTCGCCGCTGTTTGCTTTGTTGACCTTGGTGCTGGTGCTCTCGGTGATGGTTTCGCTGGTCTTGGTGAAATTTAAACAAAGCCTGTTAGTCGGCTATTTGTTGAGTG
>JAYTEI010000481.1:0-10616 GCA_043735445.1 Akkermansiaceae bacterium
AAAGCCGGCGCGGAAATCCTGCGGATCCTTGAAAACGAAACCTGGCTCGCCGGAGCCCCCGCGCTGCTAGACAGCCGTTATCTCGTGCCGGAAGCGCTCCGCGCCGAGGCCGGAATGGTCCTCGGCAAACAGGGTTGGGAGCGCGAGACCATCCGCCTCGTCAGCCCGGCCCGCCTCGCCTACGACGGGCAAATCGATGAAAACATCCTGCGCCTGCTAGCGCTCGTCCGGGAAGGGAAACCGCCTTCCGCACTGGTCGATGAAATCCGGACGCAGCCGGAATTCGCCACGATGCCGGACCTCGCCGATCGCATCACGGCGCTGGTCCGCGAGCTGGTCCACCACGGCATGCTGGTGCCGAAGTGATAGAGAAAATCGGGACGGGAACGCGTACCCATCCCTTGATCTTCTCACAATCATCGTCTCGGGCGGCCCTTGAATGCGGGCGGCCGCTCGTTTATCAAAGGCCGCACGCACCCATGGCCACCCCCTCAACCGACCCTCAAGCGCCTTGGGCGACTCCACGCAATGGTTCTGGAAAACACCTCCTCCGCCGCTCCATTTCATGGCTGGGCGGCCTTTTGCTGCTCGCCCTGGTCGCCTGGGGACTCTGGCCGAAGCCGGTCATCATCGAGACCGGCGTGGTCGCCCGCGGGCCGCTGACCGTCCGCGTTTCCGAGGAGGGCAAGACTCGTGTTAGAAACCGTTATGTCGTCGCTTCGCCCGTCGCCGGGAAAATGCGCCGCGTCCCGCTCAAGCCCGGCGACGACGTCAAGGCGGGTGAAACAGTTCTAACCGCCATCGAGCCGGTCGCCCCGCCGCTGCTCGATCCCCGCGCCCGCGCGCAGGCTGAGGCCGTGGTCTCGATGCACGAGGCGTCGCGCAAGCAAGCCGCCGAATCGCTCGAAGCGAAACGCGCCGCCTTGAAAATGGCCGATGCCGACCGGGACCGGATGCGGGCGGTCACGCGCCAGGGCACTCTATCGGAATCTGACCGCGATAGGATGGAAGGCGACTCCGCGATGCGCGCCGCCGAAGTCCGTGCCGCGGAGTTTTCCCTGCAAGTCATCGACTACGAACTCGCCCGGGCCCGCGCCGCGTTAGAACGGCCGGACTCCGTCTCTAGCGGAAATCTGGTGGAAGTGAAATCCCCCGTCTCCGGTCGCGTGCTCAAGGTGATGCAGGAAAGCGAAATGGTCGTCACTCCCGGCACGCCTATCCTCGAAATCGGCGACCCCGCCGACATCGAGATCGAAGCCGAAATCCTCTCGCGAGACGCCGTGACCATCCACCCCGGCGATCTGGTAGAAGTCGGCCAATGGGGCGGTGAGAACCCGCTCCAAGGCCGCGTCCGCCGGGTCGAGCCTGCCGCGTTTACCAAGATTTCCGCCCTCGGCGTCGAGGAGCAACGGGTCATCGTCCTCAGCGATCTCGTGGATGTCCCGGAAGCCGCCCGCGCCCTGGGTGATCGCTACCGCGTGGAGGTGAGCGTCGCCGTCTGGCATTCCGACGATGTGTTAGTCGTCCCCGCCGGAGCCTTATTCCGCGAGGGCAACGCGTGGAAAACCTACATTTTCCGCGCCGGCAGGGCGAAGCTAACACCCGTCCAAGCGGGCCACTCGGACGGCCGCTTCACGGAAATTCTATCAGGCGTGGAGGCCGGTGACCCACTCCTGCTCCACCCGCCCGACACGGTGCAAAACGGAGTTTCCGTGATTGAGCGAGAGAAGTGAGGCAGACAATAGCATCTAACCCCGTCATCGCACGCAGCTACGGCACTCCTAACGTGGTGCCCATGGGAGGTGAATAAAATATTAAGGGTTAATCATTACCCCCAACTGCTTTGGTGGGAGCCAAAGGATTTGCGGCTGTTAGTATAACTCTCAGAGTCTCCTCAGTGGCCAGTTTGATGCCCTCATTGTTCCAATGGGTGTCAGTCGGCCAATAGAGAAGTTGCTTCTCGTCGCGAAAACGCGGCAGCAGATTGACGGTGTTTACGCCCTTCTCCTGCAACGCCCCACATAGCCGGGGAAGAAACTGGTCGTAGGAGCGCTCATCGACCCACTTCGAGTAAACCGTGAATTTGTTAGGTATGGGGAGAAACACAAGTCGGCAGTGAAACCTTTCCCATAGTTCCCGATCAAAGTGGGAAATATTAGTAACCAGTGAAGCGATCATGTCATCTCCATGCTTATTTCCAAAGCACTCAATCTCGTCCCGGTAAAAGAGCATCGGAGGGCGGACGGAGCAAACGGGGGTGTCCTTGGGCAGTTTGCCAAATCCTTCGAACATCGCGGAATTCCATATCTCCAGCAGCGGAGAGGTGACTGCGCAATGTTTAAGGATCATCTCATGTTTGGCTTCGGTGCCTTCAAACATCGCAGCACGGAATTGTTTGAGTTTGCCAGCAGGAGGAGCAGGCACTGGTGAAGCACCGGCGGATTCTGGAGCAAGGAAACGAGAGGTGATTAGCCTCTCTGCAATTTGGAAGACCATCACTCGCGGCTGCGAGCTGCCGGCATTGCTCGCCAGCAGACTGTAGGGATCTCTCCAGATGGCGTTGTGGTTGTTATTATAAACACTGAAGAAGTTCTGCCCCATTTTTTCACTAAGTTGTCGATGGAGTGGACCATGGCCCCAGTCGCAGAATCCGAAGCTATCTCCAATGAATAGCAAGTTCTTAGTCGGTGCCGCACCGTTCCCCTCGCCGATGGAATCTTGGTTAGCCAGACGTCCTGTGGGTAATGGGGAACCCGGTTTAAAGCGGAGGACTTTAGACAGGCGATAAAGATCTCCATATTGGTAGTCTTGTGAGGTGAGCCATAACATCGCATCGCGGTTCTTCGAGGTCACAAAAACGGCGGCCGCAAACGCCCCAGCCAGATACATCATGATTTTCAGCAGCCGTGTTTTTGCGTTCGTCATGGTTCTTTAGAATTGGAAATAGATAAAATCTTTTGAATCAAAGCGACCCCATAAGAAGATCAGCAGAATCGCTCCTGCCACGAGTCCCGCGTGAAGAGGGCGAGGCATCATCAGAGTTATATTTCTCAGGCCGTAACGGCGGTGAAGCAGGTGAATGATTGCCATCAAGATAAGGGAAACAATAAGCCCCACGCGGGCAAAGTCATCAAGTGGAAGGAAGGGCGTCATGGGACTGTCTCGCAAGCTCGAAAAGGAGAACATTTGGGAAAAGACCCTGCGGGTTTCTGCCAAAGTTCCCGCTCGGAAGGGCACCCACGAGATGACGACGAGGTGAAAGGTAATCAAAACGGCGACGGCGGATCGCAGCCACCCCTTGTTGCCCATTCCAATGCGTTCCCATAATTTCTGCCTGAGGATGGAAGTCGCATCACCGATCACTAAGTATGAGCCGTGAATGGCACCCCACGCGACAAATGCCCAGCTCGGACCATGCCACAGTCCGCTGACCAAGAAGACCGCAAAGATATTAAAATATTGCCGCCACTTGCCATGCCGGTTCCCCCCCAGCGGGATATACATGTAGTCTCTAAACCATGTGGATAATGAAATGTGCCACCGCCCCCAAAACTCGGCGATCGACTTAGAGTGATAGGGAATGTTGAAATTAACCATCAGCTTGTAGCCCATCGTTTGGGCGGCACCGCGGGCGATGTCTGAATAGCCAGAGAAATCACAGAAGATCTGAATGGCGAAGGCATACGTCGCGATCACTAACGGCCATCCATGGTGAGTTTCGGGGTTATTATAGGCTGGGTTTATGATGAGAGCCAGATTGTCGGCGATGACCATCTTTTTAAACAGCCCCCAAATCATGAGCTGCAATCCGGCGCTTAGATTCTTGGAGCAAAATGCAGGCGGGGCGTGGAGCTGAGGTAAGATGTTTTGTGGGCGTTCGATCGGACCGGCGACCATTTGTGGGTAAAAAAGCACATAGAGGGCGTAGATGCCTAAATGGCGTTCTGCTTTTTGTGCCCCGCGATAAACCTCAATGGTGTAGCTCATCGACTGGAAGGTGTGGAACGACAAACCGATGGGGAGAAGGATGTCGAGAGGCGATGCCTGGATGGACAGCCCAAACCATGAGAACATTCCGAGCACTTCCGCCTGAGCGAAGTTGGCATATTTGAAATACGCCAGAATTCCTATATTCGCGCACAGACTTGTGATGAGCAGTGATCGTCGTTTAACACCGGTAGCATTCTCGATCATGAGAGCTGCCACATAGTCGATGAGGATAACGGCAAAAAGTATCAAGATATACTTCGGCACGAAAACCATGTAGAAGTAACAGCTAGCAAGTAGCAGCACGACCCAGCGCAGTTTAGGACTGATTGCATATACAGCCGCCGTAGTCATTGCGAAGAAGACGATGAACTGATAGGAATTAAAAAGCATGGATGATGAGAAACTTTGCTCTGGCAGTGGGGGGCCAGCAGGATCTTGGCCAGTTCTGGGTCAGCGAAAATCGCGGTGGGGGAATGAAGCGGTTAGTGATGGAAAACCGAAGCGCTGGACTTTCAATAGTGCATGGATGACTCCCAGTTTCGCGATGTTCTGGATTTCCCTTCAGGTCGCAACGGAGCATAACCAGCCCCCCCACCCTGCCAAGATTTCTTTTGTCTCGGTATTCGGCACCGCCACCGCGAGGGGTCGTAACCGAAAGGGATAGGCCGCAGCATCGCATCCATAATGCCTCTGGGTCTTTAAATCACTCGGTGACCTCATGGGCGTAATCGCCCGCCGCGAAGGAGCCACGACACTTTTGTCGGGATGCCAATGGGAGGTGATAGAAAATGCACCGAAAGGCACCCTGCTTTCTCACCTCATTGGCTGGCGGACAGGGGTGTCCACCTTCCTTCGACACAGGATGAGGCCTGCTGCTGCTAGGGTCAGAATCCCCCAATCGCCGATTTGGGCGAATAGGGAAAAGGTGGGATGGAGCGGGATTTCTAATTCCGTTAGGAGTGAGCCACGGGTGAAATGGCTGCCGTTCGCATCGGTTAGGAGCTGAGATTTTCCGGTGACCGGGTGGGCGGTGGAGCCGGTGGAACTGATGGCCGCGCTGACGCCGGTGTTGGCGCAGCGGAGCAGCGGCCGTCGCAGCTCGATGGCACGGAAGCGCGCGTAGGCGAAGTGTTGGGCGGCGGCGGCGGACTCTTTGAACCAGCCGTCGTTAGTGACATTGATGATCACTTGCGGCCCGGGGCGGACGAATTTGCGGGTGAGCCGTGGCACCGAGTCCTCGAAACAGACGGTCGGGATCGCGCCGATCGTCGTCTGGCCGGCGAGGATGGGCAGCGGCTCTAACGAGTCGCCCGCCGTGAAAGCGCCGCGGTATTCCGCGCCGGATTGTTGCTCGTAGATTTTTTTCAACCACGGGATCGAGTCCACAAACGGGATGGTTTCCCCGAAAATCACGAGGTGGCGTTTCCGATAGGTTTGCAGTTCATCGCTCGGCGACATGACCGCGATGGAGTTGTAGGCTTTGGCGTTTTCCTTCATCACTAACTCGTCGCCGTTGTTCTCGGCTTCCAATTCATTGACGCCATAGATCAGGGAAAACGGCCCCGCCTCGCGGACTTGGGCGATGGTGTCCGTGTTGATTTGCCAGCTTCCCCACGCGCCGTCGTCAGTGCGGAGGATGCGGCCCGTTAGAGCGCATTCCGGCCACATCACCCAGTCCGGCCAGTTGGGGGAAAGCGTTCCAGCGGGCGATTTTAAAGCGTTGAGAGCCTTGAGAGTTTCATCCTCGTATGCCTGATGGGTTTCCAAATCCGTCCACAAAACCCGCGCGGCGTCTTGGGGAATGTTGATCTGGACTAACAACGCCTTCAGTCGCACGGACTCGCCATTGGCCTCCAGCGCGAGCCGGAATTTTCCGTAGGCCAGCAGTGAAATCACCAACAGCGCGGCCATTCCTAACTCCCGGTAGCGCCGGTTCCGCGCCGCTTGCAGGAGCAGCGTTTGGAAAAACACCAACGCCAGCGACAGCCCGGCCACGCCTAATAAATCTGCCGCTTGCGCGATCTGCGGCGAGTCACCGAGCGCGACGCCCAGCACGTTCCAACTGATACCAGTGATCACCCAGCCGCGCAGCAGCTCGCAGCCGGCCCACACCGCGCCGTGGCAAAACGCCAGCCGCAAGCTTTCCCACGCGCCACCATTCTTTCGCGGCCTGCCGATGGTCGCTGCGAACCAGCCGAACAAACCCCAGTAAACCGCCAGATAGAGTGGCAGTAAAATCGCGCCGAGCCACGAGACCGAGGCGACCCAGTTGAACTGGATCAAGCACGCTGTTAGCCCGGCCAGATAGGCGATGCCGAATCCTCGCAAGCCCGCGCGTTTTCCCTCCACTGCTCCCAACGCCCACAGCAGCGGCAGCAGCGCCACCCACACCAGCCAACTGAGATCTAACGGCGGAAATGCCGCTGCCACTAACAAACCGCTGACCACCGCCGCCGCGAGCCGCATCCATCCCGAACCTTTCGTCATGCGCCGAGTTTCGGCGGCTAGCCGCTGCGGGTCCACTGCGAAACTTAAAGCCCAAGGAACGGCGATCTCCGAATCGCCGAGGTCCATAGGTCGCTGGTGAAAAGCGGTTTACCTTGGCCCATCGTCACTTCATGGGCTCCGGCGGATCGGAGTGCGCCGCTCCTTGTGACAAATGTTTCAAATCACAAGAACGGCGTGACCTTCACTTTTAGCAAGGTTACCAACGCGGGGTCCATGTAGGTGTAGTTGTCGGGGATTCCTAACACGATGACGCGTTGGCCGTTCAGGTGGCGTTTGAATTTCCGGTGGAGCTTCTCCCGGTGAGCTTTCTCCATCACGAAAATCACGTCTGCCCACTCGACTTGCTCGGGGGTGAGCGGGACGGCGGCGTCGTGGTTGAGTCCGGCGGAATCGACGTCGATGCCGTGCGTCCCCGCGAAGACGGCCTCCGCTGTGGGGCTGCGGAGTTTGTTTTGGGAGCAGATGAAGAGGAGGTGTTTCATGATAGTTTTTCCTTGGTTGCGCTCGATCACGAGCTTGGTGAGTTGGGTTCTGGTGACCACAACCCGGAGCCGCAGCCGCCGCCGCATCCCGAAAAACCTCCCCTTCAATGGGTAATTTTAATTGTCGTCGCACAGGCTAAGAATGATATGTGCATGCAGATGAGTCCCAATCTCCAAACGGCGCTGCTGGCGCTGCCGCATGGTCCTTCGTTCCGGTTTGTGGATGAGTTGAAAGCGCTGGTGCCGGGGCGCGAGGCGAATGCTATCTATCAGGTGCGGGGCGACGAGGCATTTCTCGCAGGGCATTTCCCCGGCCAGCCGATGATGCCGGGGGTGATCCTCATCGAGGCCATCGCCCAGCTCGGCGGGGTGGTGGTGCAGAGCGATCCAGATCATCCCGCGATGGCCGACCTTCGGCTAACAGGAGTGCGTGCGGCGAAAATCCTGGGAGCCGCCGCGCCGGGAAATGTCTTGGAAATTCGTGCGACGGTCGAGGGTCGGCTGGGCGGGTTGGTGCAAATCGAGGGCGAGGTGAGAGTGGCGAGCGGGTTGCTTGCTTCGGCCAAAATCACTTTGAGTGGGACACTCGCTTCATAAAAAACACACCCGCGCCCGGACTTGCCGAACGCGGGTGTGATCCCGATCTCCATGAAAAATGTTAGCGGTTACGGCTCGCCGATCTCCGGTGGCGCGGGTTTGCCCATGTGCAGGCGGATGCCGCCACCTTTGAAACTGTTGTCGATGTTGAGCGCATCCACCCGCTGGCGGATGTCGGCGGGGGCGGCGGCTTTGTCTTGGGCGGTGTCCCACGGCCCACTCCAACTCACGTTGCCTTGTGGGTCGCGCACGGTGACTTCCTTGGCTCCATCATTGGACTTCACTTCCACGCTGCCTTGCGGGTCCATTTGTCGAAAAATGCCACCGCCTTGGATCTGCACTTTGCCGGCGATGCCCGGCAGAGCCAATCCCGCTTGGCCGATCGCTCCTTGCATGCGCTTTTGTAAATCGCGCATTGCCTCCTCGAGCTGGGGTGGCGCTTGCCCTGGCTCGCCGCCGAGATCGAAGCCGCCGACGTTGCCTGCGATGGCATCCCGCACGCGGTCCGCGAGTTCCTTGGGCAGTCCTCCGAGATCGAGTTGGTCAAGCGTGTGAGGTGCGTTGTCCGCCATCTCGGCGGGCTTGGTGCCGAGGGTCACTTCGAGCGTGCTCGGCTTGCCCTGATGGATGAGATCGATGCTGATAGAATCACCCGGCTTGTGGCCGGAAACTTGTTTGGAAATCTCCAGCGGTGAACCGACGGGCTGGCCGCCGACCTTGGTGATGACATCGTGGACGGTGATTCCAGATTTAGCGGCTGGGCCATCTGGCACCAGCGAGCGGACGATGATTCCTTCGCCGGATTTGAGCGCGAGGTGAGCGGCTAACATATCTGGCACTTCGCTGGAAACGACGCCCAAGAACGCGGTCTCTACCTGCGCCTTGGGCAGGGCGGCGGGAAGTTTGATTTGTGGTAGCGCGGCTTCCTTTTCCGCGACAAGCGGTGGCGGTGGCGCATCATCGGCGGGTGCTTCTAAAGCAAAGGCAGGAGAACCAACCACGGCCGCAAGACCGGCTGTAATGTATAATGATAATTTCGTTTTCATGGCTTACTTATTGGGAGCGCAGTAACTAAATGGTTTTGTTTGCCGAAATCCTATTAATTGGTTTTCGCGGGAACTAACATATACTCAACTCGAGGTTGTTCGACTTGGAAGGTGCGGCCCTGTTTATCCCTGAGGGTGATCTTATCTTTATAAACCACGCGGACTAAACTGTGCGGTTGGTTGTTGGATTTCCATACTACGCCTTCGTCATGCACTTCACTCACGCCGCGGTTAAATGAGGCAGGCACGAAGTTTCCGTTAGCGGGGCGGGCGACGGGTGAGGAAACTTGGGTGACTTGGCTGATGAGCTTATCAGAAGTTTTTCCCGCAGGCATCAGCAGCGCGGAGGTCGCGCCGATCAATGCCACCGCGGCAGCCGCAGCCGCGCCCCACAGCGGGCGTTGGCGGCGGTTATGGACTGCGCTGTTAGTTTTTGGAAATAACACGATCTTCTCATTCACGGGGAACGGCACTTCGTGGACGATGGCTTCGAGTTGCGCTAGGAAATCGGCAGACAATCTAGCAGGCGAAGTTTTCCGCAGCACTGCCTCGAAGCGGATTTCCTGATGACTGAGTGCGGTCAATGTCCCATCAGCGGCGGCTTCAAGTCGCGAGAGCAATGCCTCGTCGAGCGCACTGACTTGGAGTTCGCGAAGTTGTGCTTCGAGGGATGATGGATCGTGAGTCATGGCGGTAAGTTAGATGGAGAGGTCACCTCGGCGGCGGGCATTGCTGAGGTTTTTTTTGAGCGCTTCTAAACCATAGCGATACCGGGATGCCGCCGTGTTTTGAGAAATGCCAAGAGTTTCACCAATCTCGGCGAAGGTGCGCTCACCCCAGATTTTCATGACGATGACTTCAGCAAATTTCTCGGGCAGTTCTTTGAGACTTTGTTCGAGTTGGGCGCGGGTTTCATCATCCGATGATTCCGTTTCGAACCATGGCAACAAGGCGTCGTAGGCACCAGACTCGGCATCGGCGGTGACGCTATCTTCGCGGCGTTTGCGGCGGTCGTCGCGGCGGCTCAGGTCGATCGCGAGGCGGCGGATGGCGGTGTATAAATAAGGCTGCCACGCGTCCTGCCCGCCGACGAATTCGCCACTGCGGACTTTCTCGACGAGCTTCACGAGCGCGTCTTGGAAGATGTCCTTTGCATCTTCTTGCGAGCGCGTTTGCTGTCGTGCGAAGAGTAATAATTTCGGGCCATATTCCTCCAGCCACTCACGCCAAGCGGAAGCGGCGGGTGATGCTTCTGAGACCGCAGTTAGAGATGCCATGGGAGTGTCTTCGTCCATAGAGCGGAGCAAGGTTTGGGATTTGTCTCCCGGGTGAAATGAGTGATCAGAATTTCCAGCGGGCGAGCTTGCACACGCGCTTGAAGTGTATGGCATCTACCGGCGTGATCGAGAGCCGGGTGCCGCGTTGGCAGACTTGCATTTCGGCAAGCAAGCTGTCGGCCTTCAGCGCCTCGAGCGTGAGCATTTCTTGAAATTTCCCGACGAATTCGAAATCAGTTAGCCACCAGCGGGGATTCTCCGGCGTGGCTTTGGGATCGTAATAATCGCTCTTCGTGTCGAACTGCGTGGGATCGGGATACGGCTCGCCGACGACGCGAGCGATGCCGGTCACGCCGGGTGGCTTGGCATTCGAGTGGTAAAATAAGGCGAGGTCGCCGGGCTTCATTTCCTTCCACATGTAGTTCCGCGCAAGGTAATTTCTAACACCACTCCACGGCTCGCGGTTGACTTCCGCGAGGTGGTCGATGCCGAAAACGTCTGGCTCGGACTTGATCAACCAATGGCGCATGGCGGTCAGGCGATGGCTTGGATGAGTGCCGGCTTGGCCGCGGGCAGGGCAAGATGCTCGGGTCCGAGTTCGAGACCTTGGGCGGCGCGGACGTCGGCCTCGATGGCTTCTAACACGTCCAACTCGGGCCGGAAATTCGCCGCGTGATACGAGCTGCGGACCAGCGGGCCGCTGGCGACGTGGCGGA
>JAYTEI010000482.1:0-4891 GCA_043735445.1 Akkermansiaceae bacterium
GCACTTTCACGAAGCGGTTGATGTTCGACTCGTCGAGCGGCGCGTCTAACTCATCGAGCACGCAGAACGGGCTGGGCTTGATCATGTAGATCGAGAACAACAGCGCGACGGCGGTCATCGAGCGCTCGCCACCGGATAGCAGGGTGATCGTTTGGAGCTTCTTGCCGGGCGGTTTGGCGGTGATCTCGATGCCGGATTCCAGCGGATCGTTGTCGTCGATCAAGTTGAGATCGGCCTCGCCTTTTTCGCCGAAGAGCTCCTTGAACATCTCGCGGAAGTTGATTTTGACTTGGGCGAAAGTTTCGGCAAACAGCCGCTGGGTCTCGGTGTTGATGCGGTCGATGACTTCAAGCAGCTCGGACTTCGAGTTGACGAGGTCGTCGTGCTGGCCCTTGAGGAAATTGTAGCGTTCCTCGAGTTCCTCGAATTCCTCAATGGCGTCGAGGTTGACCGGGCCCATCGCATCGAGGCGGCGCTTGATGTCGGCGACGATGGATTCGACGAAATCCCAATCCGGCTCGCCGGTCATTTCACCGGGGAGTTCGGCTTCGTCGCTGGTGCCATCGACGACGACGGTGGGCATTTCATCGTCATCATCAAGATCACAGCCGAGGCGGCCATGCTCCACGATGGACTGGCGGCCGCCGCGACCTTGCAGCGCTTTCTGCGAGGCGATGCTGGTAAGAAGTGCGTGGGCGTCCGGCTCGAAGGTCGTTAGATCGATCTGATGCCGCTCTTGGATGGTGGTGGCGAGACTCTCGATGCGGAGATCGAGCTTGGTGCAGGCGACTTCCTCGCGGCCTTTTTGTTCGTTCACCTTCGAGTGGTCGCGGCGGATCGCGGCGAGGAAAGTCTCGGCGGTTTCGATGGCTTCTAGCAGGACCGTGCGGCCTGCGGAGCGGGTATTGATTTCCACTTGGAGGTCTTCCACTTCGGCGCGGTGCGACTCGCATTCTTCGGACAAGCGGGCGTTCTCGCCTTGGGCGGCTTCGATCCGTTGGTCGAAGGCGTCGATCTCCGTCTCGCGGCGGATCGCCACGTCGCGGAGTTCGGATAGACGCGCTTCCATCGGTTTCTGCTGCTCCTCGGCGGACTGCTTGGCGCGGCGCTCGACGGCGAGTTCGGTGCGCAGCTCGTTGAGCGCTTCCACGATGTCTTGCTCGCGGCGGACGATCGAGTCGGACTCGGATTGCAAGCGGCGGGACTCGTTTTCCAGCGCTTCTAACCGCTCGCGGGCGGATGCGAGTTCGCCTTCGAGATGTTCGCGGCCCTCGGCGGCGGCGCGTTCGCGGTTTTCGAGTTCGCCGCGCTCCCATTTGACGTTTTCGAGTTTGGTTTCGAAATTTTCGACCTCGCGAGTGGCGAGGCTGAGTTGGCCCTGGAGGGTTGAGAGATCGACCTTCTGGCGCTGGAGACGCTCGCGCGAAACCTCGACTTCCTCGCGGAGTTGTTCGAGGCGTGCTTCCAATTCGGTCACCCGGTTGCGGGCGGCTTCGTCGGCAGCGGTGAGTCCGGCGACTTCGGCGGCGAGCGAGCGGACTTCGTTTTGAAGTTCCAGCACCGAGGTGCTGCCCTCGGCGCCGGTGCCGCCGCGCAGCATCCCTTCGCCTGATAGAATCACGCCTGCCAGGGTCACGAAGGTGACGCCCGGCTGCGACGCCCGCAGCCGCAGCGCGGTTGCGAGATTCGGCACGATGAGGACCTTTTCCAGCAACCGCTCGATGACCGTGGAAATGCGGCTGTCGGATTTCACCCGGTCGAGCGCCCAAGCGGTGGCTCCTTCGGGCAGCGACTCCATCTGGGTGCCGGCGGAATGGCCCACGAAGGTCTCGGGCAGCACGGCGGCGACGCCTAACTGTTTCTCAGTGAGGCGGGTGATGACCGCTTCCGCCATCGCCTGATCCTGGACCAGCACGGCTTGAAGGTGATTTCCAAGCGCGGCCTCGATGGCGCGGGCACAGGTGTTATCGGCTTCGATAAACGAGGCGAGCACGCCATGGACGCCGGGCTTGAAAACATCGGGTTGGCCGAGACCCTTGAGCACATTCTGGGTGCCCTTTTCGAAACCCTCGCCGCTTTCGACTAACTGACGGACGGCGTCGAAACGCGCGGATCGCTGGGCCAGCAGCTTGTTCGACTCGATCGACGCCACACGCGCCGCATCGAGGTCGCCGCGAGTGTGCTGATAGGTGCGCTCGGCGAATTGGAACGCTTCGGTGAGCTCGCCGAGCATCGAGCCGGTCTCCTCCACTTCGCTGGCGATCCGCGCCTGCTCGGCGCGAAATTCTTCGAGCTCGAGAGTGAGCCGTTGTTCCTCGTCGCCAAGCTGGCGCGAACGCTCGCGGTTGCCTTCTAACTGGGCGAGGGCGCTTTCGATTTTTGCCTGCATCGAGGCGATAATCTGCTGCGTCCGGTTCGCCTCGCCACGGGTTTCGCGGAGGGCGGTCTCGATGGTTTCGCGCTCCTCGCGAGTGCCTTTGGTCCGGCTTTCCTGCTCGCCGAGCTGGATTTCCTTCTCGGCGATGATCCGGCTGAGCTGGTCGAGCGACTCGTTAGCCGCGATGAAATCGAACTCCTGCTTCGCAAGTTTTTCGCGGGTCTCGGCGATGTCCTCGTGGTTTTGGCGGATCCGGGATGCCAGCTCGGCCTTGCGTTCGTCGTTGAAGGAAATCCGGCCGGCGGCGGAGTTCAGCGCGTTGCGATGCTCGTTGAGGCGCTGGCGGAGTTCGGCGAGTTCGCCTTCGAAAATCCGGGCCGCAGTGCGGGCTTCGGTGACCGCTTCTTCCTTCGCGGGAAGCTGCATTTCTAACTCGGTGTCGCGCACTTCCAGGCCGCGGATGGAAACCACCAGTTCGTCGCGCTCGGCGGTGAGTTCGACAAATTTCTTGTGCCCGAGATGGGTGTCGAGCACCCGCGTGTCGGCGGCCAATGCCTGATAGCGGCGGGCCTTCGCGACTTGGCGGCGCAGCGAATTCATCCGCCGTTCCTGCTCGGCAAGCACGTCCGAGACGCGCAGCAGGTTCGCCTCGGTGAACTCGAGTTTCCGCAAAGCTTCCTTCTTCTCACGTTTAAATTTCGTGATCCCGGCGGCTTCCTCGAACACCGCGCGGCGTTCTTCCGGCTTCGACGAAAGGATCTGGTCGATCTGGCCCTGCGCCATGATCGAGTAGGCGGTCCGGCCAATTCCGGTGTCCATCAACAGGTCGTGGATGTCCTTCAACCGGCAGAGCGTGCCGTTGATCCGGTATTCCGAGCGCCCGTCGCGGAACACCCGGCGGGTCAGCGCGACTTCGTTGAAATCGACTTTAAGCGGGCCTTCGCAATCGGCCATCGTCAGGGTCACTTCGGCCATGCCGAGCGGCTTGCGCTTCTCGGTGCCATTGAAAATGACGTCCGCCATTTCGCCGCCGCGCAGCGCCTTGGCCGAAGTTTCGCCGAGCACCCAGCGGATCGCATCGACCACGTTGGACTTGCCGCAGCCGTTAGGACCGACGATGCCGGTCACGCCCTTGGCGAATTCGAACACGGTCTTATCGGCGAACGACTTGAAGCCGTGGATTTCGAGAGTTTTGAGGTACATTCAGACAGGATGTGGGGTTAAGGGTGAAGCCCGAGAGGGAACTGGGCTGCCGGAAATTTACCCAACCTCCCGCCGTCTGCAATCCTTCAAGTGGGAACGGCACAAGATATGGTGTCGAAATATCCCCTAAGGTACAATATAGTGTGCTTGGCGGTATTTAGGATACCCAAAGCATTCTGCAAGTTGGGGCGATTGTCTTGAAACACTTTGCGACTGATGGGTTTTGTGTAACTTTGCGGCCACCCATTATGCGCAGCTTCCCATCAATCACCGTCGGCTTGCTTTTTCTCCTCTGCGGTGCGCCCCTGGCAAGCGCGGCGACCAAGGCTCCGGCCGCACCCTCCAATCTGGCCGTCAAAGCTCTCGGCGTGAATGCCTTCCAAGTGACCTGGAAGGACAACTCCAAGAACGAAACCGGCTGGGAAATCCGGGTGGCGCTCAAAGGTGGGGTTCCCCAGCGTTATGCGCTCGTGCCTACCCCGAACATCACCTCCTACACGGTCACCACCAACGAATTGCCGGGCAAAGAGTTGATTTTTCAAATGACTGCCTACAATGGCGTGACCGGGCAGGAAACCCTCTCAAAGCTGACGCCCATCGTCACGGTCACAGCGCTCTCAGCCAGCACCTTCGGAAAACCCACGATGCTGCTTGCCAAGACCATCGACGACGGCCAGATCCGGCTCTCATGGAAGGACAACGCCACTTCGGAAAATGGCTATCAGGTCGAGACCCGGCTCGGCACTAAGAAGTGGACGGTGCTGGGCAATATCGGCCCTGGACTCACCTTCAGCATCACCACTTCGGGCTATTTGCCCAACGAGACGCGGTCGTTCCGGGTGCGGGGATTCAAAGGCAATGCATTCACCAACTATTCGAACATCGCCACGGCCACCACCAAGACATTCCAGGCTCCCTCCCAACTGGTCGTCACCGCGCTGCCAGAAGGCGCGTTCTCGTTCAAATGGAAGGATCGTTCGTCGGCGGAAGGTGGCTTCGAACTTCAATTCAAAGGAGCCACGGGCGATTTTACCCCGCTGACACCCTATGCCCCTAACACGACATCGGTGCTAAATGTTTCTGCCGATCTGAGCACAAACTATCAATTCCGCGTCCGGGCGGTGCGCCTCGTGGACACCGTTATAACCTATTCCAGTTTTTCGAATGTTTTCTCCATCCAATCCACGCCACTGGCCTCACCCGAAACTCTTGCAGTGACGGCGACCACGGACAGCTCAGCCATCCTCACTTGGGTCGATAAATCGGCGCGGGAAACCGACTACGAAATTCTCTACCGGATCGTGGGCACCA
>JAYTEI010000483.1:0-10541 GCA_043735445.1 Akkermansiaceae bacterium
CTCTCTCTCGCCGGATCGCGTGGCATTTGGCATAGCTTGTTTGGGAAAATCACCACTCAACAAATAGATCGCATCGCCGAGATTCTAAAGATTATTAAACTCAGCGATAGTGCTAACCGCAAAGCTGGCATCCTTGCCCACGGCCAGAAGCAGTGGCTAGAAATTGGGATGCTGCTCGCTCAGGAAGCTCGGCTTCTCCTCGTCGATGAACCTGCTGCTGGCATGACCGATGAAGAAACCTATAGAACCGGCGAGTTGTTACTATCACTCGCAGGAAAGCACACCATCATCGTCATCGAGCATGACATGACCTTCGTCCGCCAGATTTCACAAGGCCGCAAAGTCACCGTCCTTCATCAAGGTCACGTTCTCTGCGAAGGTCCGGTCGATGAGGTCCAGTCCGACGAGCGCGTCATCGAAGTTTATCTCGGCCGCAAATCCAAAGCTGCCTAACGGACCGAGAAATTTATTTCGCCCGCAACCACCCACAGCCCATGCCCGCCACCCTTACCGAGGAAAGCCTCCGCATCTCTAACCTCCGAGTCTCCATCGGCGGCAGCGCCATCTTGCGCGGCATTAATCTAACGATCCGCCCTCACTCAGTCTTCTGCCTGATGGGTCGCAACGGCGTTGGTAAAAGCACCACACTCAAGGCACTCACCGGTCTCTATCCAATCGACTCCGGGGAATTCGAACTGCAAGGCAAGTCCATCACCCGGCTCAGCTCCGCCGACCGCGCCCGCAGCGGCCTCGGCTATGTGCCACAAGGTCGCGAGATTTTCCCACTTCTAACTGTGGAGGAGAATCTATTCATCGGCCTCAATGCCCGCGGTTGGAAACGAGACTCCGCCCAGATTGACCGGATCTTCACGTTGTTTCCCATCATCAAAGAATTCCTTCATCGCAAAGGTGGGATGCTGTCCGGTGGCCAACAACAACAACTCGCCATCGGGCGGGCACTTCTAACCAAGCCGAAGCTGCTCATCCTCGACGAACCCACCGAAGGCATCCAGCCGAACATCATCGACCAAATCGGCGACGCCATCAAGATGCTGCGGGCCGAGGGTGAAATGAGCATTCTCCTCGTCGAGCAATATCTCGATTTCTGCAAGGAACTCGGCGATGACTTCGCCATCCTCGAGCGCGGTGCCGTCGCCGCGTCTGGTGAAATGAGTGACCTCACCGCTGACATCGTCAAAGAGTTCCTAACGGTTTAGTAGGGGGATAATTCCTCATCACCGCAAGGCGGAGTCCATCCTAGGATTCCGCCATTTTGTTTTCAATGATCTCGATTTCCAAGGATGGCATGTATTGGATTCATCCATGGATCTCTATGCAAGTAATCCTACTCATCATCAAGTTGCCAATCTGTAGGGAATTTAATTTCAAGACATAAAATCTAGCTCTCTGGCATGGAATAAGCTTCCGCCCTGTTGGCTGGGATTACCTGCCACGAAACCCTAATCCAACAAATAGCAGAACCTATGAAAACAAAGAATCGTTTCAATTTACTTCGTTTGCCCCAACTGGCGCTCGTGCTCAGCTCCGTAACCGCCGCCATGGCCGGGACGGAAGAAATGAAAGCTCCGACATCGGTGGTGAACTCGCCGGATTGGCTGAAAGTCACTGGCTATGCTGCTGCCTCCTACACTTACACCGACGTCGAGAATGGTGACAGCAGTGACTCATTATTCCATACCGGCACGCCACTCGATGCCGTGAAGCTCGGACTCGAAGCCACCCAGGGACCGATATCCGTCTATGGGAGTTTATTCTACTCGCCTAATAGCGGTGCGAACTCCTTCGCGGGTGGCACCGAGGCTGGCATCCTAGATGCCTACGTGACCTACACGGCCGGCCCCCTCAAGGTCACGGGTGGTAAATATCTCAGCTACATGGGATATGAAGCCTTTGATACGGTAAATATGTCACAACTCACCTATGCTAACAGCAGCACTGGCGGAGTTCCCGCTTATCACACAGGTGTTAAGGTGGACTACGCGACTGAGATCTGGGGCACCGGATTCAACATCTCCGATTCTATCCGCGGACCCAGCTTTTGGGAGGGTGATTCCGACTATGGCAATGGCTTGGGATACGAAGCCTATGTGTCATACAAAGGGATTAGTAAACTCACCCTATGGGGCGGAGTCTCCTACGATGACACAGATAATACGCCCAATTTCTCATCTTATGACGTCTGGGCCAGCTATGAAATCACCGACAAGCTGACGGTTGCCGGTGAAGTCATCTATTCGGACAATACCTTGAGTGGTGCCAACAGTGCCTGGGGCGGCCTTGCTTTCCTGAAGTATGCGTTCACTGACCAGTTCTCGCTAGTCGGTCGCTTCGGCATTGACGAAGTAGAGTCCACTGGGCCGACCGTGACCGCCCCTGACAACTACAAGTACACTATTTCCCCGACCTATGCTTTCAATGAACACTTCTTGGTTCGTGGTGAAGTGAGCTACGTTGATTCGGCAAACGATGTGTTTTTCACAGGTGTTCAAGCACTTCTGAAATTCTAAACTATTGATCAGCATCAAACAGTAATAACGGCGGGAGGGTCCGATTGAGCGTACGGTATCAATGCTCTCCCGTTTGCTTTTTTAAGAAACTAACTCCCCAGTAGATTATAATTCAACATTCCCCACGAAAATGATCTCAAGAATTATCCCCTCCGCACTTGCTGCGATTGCTATCACCGGTGCTTCTGTCCAGGCAGAGGAAACCGTCAAAGTCGGCGTGCTCCACTCGCTCAGTGGCACCATGGCCATTAGTGAAACATCTCTGCGCGATGTGCTCCTCTTCACCTTCGACGAAATCAACGCCGCTGGCGGCGTGATGGGCAAGAAGATCGAACCCGTCGTCGTTGATGGAGCATCTAACTGGCCGCTGTTCGCGGAAAAAGCCAAGCAATTGCTCGACCAGGACAAAGTGGCTGTGACATTCGGTTGCTGGACCTCTGTTTCCCGCAAGTCGGTTTTGCCAGTGTTTGAAGAAAAGAAAGGCCTGCTCTTTTATCCGGTGCAATACGAAGGCGAGGAAATGTCCCATAACATTTTCTACACGGCCGAGGCTGTGAACCAACAAGCCACTCCGGCGGTTGACTATCTCCTCGCTGAAGGCAAAAAGAAGTTCTACCTCCTCGGCTCCGACTATGTCTATCCGCAGACCACCAACCTCGTGCTGCTAGAGTATCTCCTCAGTAAAGGAATCCCACTCGAAAACATCGGCGGCGGCTTCACCAAGGATAGTTCCGGCAAGATTATTTCTGCCGGTAAATACACTCCCTTCGGCCATACCGATTACCAACAAATCATCTCTGAGATTAAACAGTTTTGCGCATCGGGTGATGCCTGTATCGTCAGCACTCTGAATGGCGATACCAACGTTCCGTTCTTCAAGGAATATGCGGCTGCCGGTCTAACCGCAGAGACGGCACCGGTGGTTTCTTTCTCGATCTCGGAAGATGAGTTCCGCGGACTGCCTGCGAAACAACTGGTGGGTCAACTTGGTTGCTGGACTTATTTCCAATCCATCAAGAGTCCGGCCAATGCGAAGTTCATCAAGGATTTCCAAGCATGGCTCGGCAAATCCACTGTCTCTGGAATCGTCAAAGAAGGCCGCGTGACCTGCTCGCCGATGGTACTTTCTTACGATGGAGTTTACCTCTGGAAGGCTGCTGTCGAAAAAGCCAAGAGCTTCGATGTAGAAAAAGTCGTCGCCGCGCTTGAGTCAGGTATTTCCTTCGACGGTCCAGGCGGCAAGGTCACCACTCAGAAGAACCATCACCTTACTAAGAACGTCTTCATCGGCGAGTCCAAGGCAGATGGCCAGTTCAAGATTCTCAAAGAGTTCAAGGACGTCGTCGGAGAGCCTTTCCTCAAGGGGACTTTCAAGTAAACGATTGATCATCTCGGTTGCTATTCGGTTGAACCATGTCCTCTCACGAGGGCATGGTTATTTTTCGTAAACCGCTTGGCATAACCCATGCTCAATTGCATCCTCAGCTCATGAAAATTCCCAGACCGTCGCCTTGCTATCTACCATTTGCCCGTTGGATGAGTGCGGTTGTTTGTTTCGCTCCGGCGCTACTATCAGCTCATCCTGGGCACTATCACCCAGATGAAACGGATGAGTTCGATTTCCTGCGTGCCACCTATTTCCACTCGCATGGAGCATTGGACTATGTCATCGCTGCAATCTTCATTTCCTGCATTGCGCTGGCTTGCTATAACAGCAAGCCCGCCATTCGCATCAGCGCGGGAGCGTTGGCGCTGGGTGCGCTGGCCATGCTGCCTATCTTCTAACTTATCGCGCTGATGCATCTATCTCCGCGCGAACAAGAGAAGCTTCTCATCGTAGTAGCGGGTGACCTCGCCAGCCGCCGCCGCGCCCGCGGGCTGAAGCTAAACTACCCTGAAACTGTGGCACTCATCACCGCCGCATTGCTAGAAGCCGCCCGCGATGGCAAGTCGGTGGCCGAGCTGATGAGCTATGGCACCACTCTGATTTCCCGCGATGAAGTCATGGAAGGCGTGGCCGAAATGATCCACGATGTGCAAGTGGAAGCGACCTTCCCAGACGGCACTAAACTCGTCACCGTCCACCATCCCGTCCGATGATCCCCGGAGAAATCATTACCCCGCACGGGGCTCCCGACTTGGACCTCAATCCGGGTCTAACCACGCTTCATCTAGTGGTCGCAAACACAGGTGACCGACCCATCCAAGTGGGCAGTCACTTTCATTTCGCTGAGGTAAACCCATCACTGCATTTTGACCGTGCCGCCGCCCGTGGCTTCCGGCTTAACATTCCCGCTGGCACTGCCGTCCGCTTCGAGCCGGGCGACACGCGGGAAGTTCCGTTAGTCGCATTTGCCGGCAAGCGCGAAGTCCACGGCCTCAATAACCTCGTCAACGGTCCGCTAGATACATGAAGCAAACCCGCGCCAATTATGCCGGCATGTTCGGCCCCACCACCGGGGATCAGGTCCGCCTCGCGGATACAGAACTATTCATCGAAGTCGAGCGCGACCTCATCGCCGAGTCCGGCGGTTATGGCAATGAAATGAAGTTCGGCGGCGGCAAAGTCATCCGCGATGGCATGGCGCAATCGCCACTCGCACTTGATGCAGACTCGCTGGATCTTGTTATTACCAATGCGCTCATCCTCGATGCTGCCCAAGGTGTCATCAAAGCAGATATAGGAATCAAGCACGGCCGCATCGTCGGGATCGGTCACGCTGGCAATCCATTGCTGCAAGATGGTATCACAATGACCATCGGTGCCGCCACCGAAGTCATCGCCGGTGAGGGTTGCATCATCACCGCCGGTGGCATCGATACGCATATTCATTTCATCTGTCCGCAGCAAATCGAGCACGCCATCGCCAGCGGAGTTACGACATTGATCGGCGGCGGCACCGGACCGGCGCACGGCACCTATGCCACCACCTGCACTCCGGGGAAATGGAACATACATCGCATGTTAGAGGCTGCGGATGCGTTTCCCGTGAACCTTGGATTTCTCGGAAAGGGAAATTGTTCCTCTCCTGAACCACTGCGCGAGCAGGTGCTAGCAGGCGTCATCGGCCTCAAGCTCCACGAAGACTGGGGCACCACGCCCGCCGCGATTGATACTTGTCTAACGGTCGCCGACGAGTTCGACATCCAAGTCGCTATCCATACCGACACCCTCAACGAAGCTGGCTTCGTGGAAAGCACACTTGCCGCCTTCAAGGGCCGCACGATTCACACCTATCACTCCGAAGGCGCGGGCGGCGGCCATGCGCCCGACATCATCCGCGTCTGTGGCGAGTCTAACGTCCTGCCGTCTTCCACTAACCCGACGCGGCCCTTCACCATCAACACCATCGACGAGCATCTTGATATGCTAATGGTTTGTCATCACCTCGACTCACGCATCCCGGAAGATGTCGCATTCGCGGAAAGCCGGATTCGCCCAGAAACCATCGCTGCGGAAGATCGCCTCCACGACCTAGGTGCTATTTCGATGATGTCATCCGATAGCCAAGCGATGGGCCGCATCGGTGAAACCATCACCCGCACCTGGCAGACAGCGCATAAGATGAAGGTGCAGTTTGGCAAATTAGAGGGACCGTCCAATCCCGCAGCCGACAATTTTCGCGCGCTACGCTATGTTTCGAAATATACCATTTGCCCGGCGATCACTCATGGCATTTCCCATGAGGTTGGCTCAATCGAAGTTGGGAAACTTGCGGATATCGTTATCTGGAAGCCCGCATTTTTCGGCGTGAAGCCGGAAACCATTCTCAAAGGCGGCCTCATTGCCTGGGCGAACATGGGCGATCCTAACGCCTCCATTCCCACCCCGCAGCCGACGATGTATCGCCCGCAATTCGGAGCCTTCGGCAAGGCCATCGCATCCACCTCGGTCACCTTTGTGAGCGCCGCCTCCCTCGACTCGGGAAATCTCGACGAACTCGGTCTAACGAAGCGATTGGTCGCGGTTAAAAACTGCCGCTCCATCACCAAACGAGATCTGCCTTTCAACGACTCACTGCCGAAGATTACCGTCGATCCCGACACCTATACCGTTACCGCCGATGACGAGGAGTTGCGCTGCGAACCGATGTCCGTCCTGCCGATGGCCCAGCGGTATTTTCTTTTCTGATTGTGTCCCGACTGTCTCAGTCGGGTGTGCCGCCAATGAATCCGACTGAGACAGTCGGAACACGTTGCTCATCCAACCCAATGCATTTGATCCAAAGCATGCTGGCAGAATCCTCGGAACTCCCGTCCGAGAATCAAATCACCCTAGCTGCTGAGCGTCGGCAGTTCCTGAAACGCCGCTGGCGGGGGATTGCGGAGGATGGCACAGAGTTCGGTTTCGATCTTGAAACCCGCCTCTCCGACGGTTGTGTCATATTTCAAGAGAGGGGAAATGACTATATCGTCCGGCAGTTGCCGGAGAGTGTTTATGAAATCGTGTTCGACACACCTGCCCAAGCCGCACTGGTGGGTTGGAAGGTAGGTAATCTTCACTTGCCCGCGCAGATTCTCGATCACTCAATCCGGGTTCTCCATGACGAGGCAATGACTCAACTCCTCGTGCGCGAGGGCTGGGCGTTCTCGGAGCCGGAGCTCGTCTTTACGCCCATGAAGGCCGTGGCGCACACCTCATGATAGCCGATCCCATGCTCTGGCTGCTTCAAGCGAACGACACCGCCTATCCCTCTGGTGCCTACGCCCACTCCTTCGGCCTTGAGGAACTGGTGGAGACCGGTGTTGTTAGCACGGCAGGCGATCTCGAAAATTTCCTCGTGAAACAAATCCTGCCGGCGCTTCTCACGTTCGAGATTCCCTACTTCGTCCGCGCTCATGCGGCCGCAGTTGAGAGAAATTGTGATGAGCTTCTCGCGTTGGACGCAGAACTCGACGGGTGGCGGATTCCGGCGGAATTACGCGATGCCTCGCGCCGGATTGGTTCACAGCGGCTCGAGCTTCTGGCGCAGTTAGATCCTACGCCGCTGGTCATTGGATACCGCAGGCTTTCACCGCGCAGCCATCATTTGGTGGTCACCGCACTGGAACTCGCAGGTGTTCCCGTTAGCCACGCGGCGCGCGCGTTTGCTTTCCAAACCATCGCCGGGCTTGCCGCAGCTTCCATGAAACTCATGCGGATCGGCCAGACATCCTGCCAGCAGATCGTCCGCCGCACGCTTGTCAACCTGGGCGGGAAGATCGACGATTCGCTCGCCCAGCCCGTCGATGGCTGGTTCAATCCGCTTCTCGAAATTGCCTCACTCCGCCATGCCCGCGCCAACCAACGACTCTTTATCTCCTAATAGAAAACGTCCGTTTCGCCTCGGTGTAGGTGGCCCGGTCGGCTCCGGGAAAACGATGTGTGTGCTGCGCCTTAGCCAGTGGTTAAAGGATGAGATCTCACTGGCTGTGATCACCAATGATATCTATACCCGCGAGGATGCGGAGTTCCTGCTGCGTGAGGGTGTATTAGCTGCCGATAGAGTCACCGGCGTGGAAACTGGCGGCTGCCCGCACACTGCGATCCGCGATGACACCAGCATGAATATGGCTGCCGTGATTGATTTGGAAAACCGTCACCCGGATCTAAAGCTTATCCTCATTGAGAGCGGTGGTGATAATCTATCGGCTACGTTTTCACCGGAGTTGGTCGATGCCTATATCTATGTGATCGACGTCGCGCAAGGCGACAAGATCCCGCGCAAGGGCGGGCCGGCGATTCGGACCAGTGATCTTTTACTAATTAACAAAACCGACCTCGCACCGTATGTAGGAGCAGATCTTGAAGTGATGGCCCGCGATTCCAAGATGCAGCGAGGGACAAGGCCTTTTCTCTTCGCAGATTTGAAATCAGAGAAGGGGAAGGATGATCTGTTGGCGTGGTTAAAGCATGAATACTTATTCGTCTGACGGACCGCGAAATTTATTTCGCCTGTTTGCTCTTGAGCTGATAGCTATTCAAGCGAAATAAATTTCGCGGTCCGTCAGAAAATCCCATGAACGTTTCCGGCACTTCACTTAGCGGCCATCTGGACCTCCGCTGCGAGTTGCGTAGCGATGGCGTGCCATTCATTTCTCATCAGAGTTTTCAGGCACCCGTGCATCTTGGGAAATCTCATCTGGATCAGGGACAACTTGTTTTAAATATAGTCAATCCCACCGCCGGTTTCTTCGACGGGGATCAACTGGTTTCTAATATCCATGTCGCACCCGGGGCAAGGTTAGTATTAAGCACTCCGTCATCGTCGCGGGTCTATCGGACGCGTTCAGGCGCGGCGGCGGTGAGTTGTCAGAAATTTCATGTTGAGGAAAGCGCTTCACTTGAATGGATCCCGGAGCCATTCATCCCTCATGCTGGTGCGCGGTTTATGCAGCGGACGGAGATTGACCTGCATCCTGCGGCCAGTCTGTTATTCTTTGATTGGATCGCGCCGGGGCGGGTGGCGATGGGAGAAATTTTCGCCTATCAACATCTTCGCTGGGAGTTGGACTTGCGGGTGGGAGAAAAGCTCGTAGCCCGTGAGCGCCACGAGCTACGTCCGGATGATGATAGTCTGGAAGCACTGCGCGCAAAATTTCCCGCCGCCCATTATCTATCTGTCCATGCCGCCGGAGTGATGACGACGAACTGGCCCGCCGAAGCGCTGGACGCACTCAGTGGAGAGGATGTCTATCTCGGTCACGGTCCGCTAACGGGTGGTGTGCGAGTGATCCGCGCCCTGTGTCGCGATAGCCTCAAAGCTCGCCGATTGATGGAAACACTGCGGCCATTGCTATATGCTGCCGCAGACATCAAGCCACCCGCGCTAGGGCGGATATTTTGTTAGCATTCGGCCTGATTGTAAATTCCCTAACGAGGTTTCGTCATCTTCTCCGGGGTGAGCAGATCGTCTAACTGCTCTTTGCTGAGCCAGCCTTTTTCCAACACCAAGTTGTAAACACTGGCACCGGTGGCGAGGGCTTCCTTGGCGATGGCGGCGCTGCGTTCGTAGCCGAGGGTGGGGTTAAGCGCGGTGACGAGCCCGATGGAATTCTGGACGTAAGCAAGGCAGCGCTCGCGGTTCGCCTCAATGCCGGAGATGCAGCGGGTGTGCAGGGCGATGGCGGCGTTGCGCAGGAGTGTCAGGCCGAAGAACAGATTGAAGGCGATGATCGGCTCCGCCATGTTGAGTTCCAACTCACTCGCCTCGCAGGCCATCGAGATGGTGACATCGGCGCCGATGATCTGATAGCAAACCTGGTTGACCATTTCGGGAATGACCGGGTTGACCTTGCCGGGCATGATCGAGGAGCCAGGCTGCATGGCGGGCAGGCGGATTTCGTAAAGGCCGCAGCGCGGGCCGGACGAAAGCCAGCGGAGATCGTTGCATATCTTCGAGAGCTGGACGGCGGCGGTTTTCATCGCGCCGCTCATCAGCGCGAATGAGCCGCTATCCTGGGTGGATTGCACGAGATTCTCCGCGAGTCTAACGGGCAAGCCGCTGACCTCGATGAGATGCCGCGTGCAAAGTTCCGCGTAGCCCGGTGGGCTGTTGATGCCGGTGCCGACGGCGGTGGCGCCCATGTTGATGTCGAGAAATTCGTCGGCGGCGCGCTCGATGTGGCGGATGCCATCCTTGATCATCGAGGCATAGGCGCTGAACTCCTGGCCCAAGGTCATCGGCACCGCGTCCTGATTCTCGGTGCGGCCCATTTTTAGGACATCGGCGAACTCGGAGGACTTGGCGACGAGCGCGGCTTTAAGCTCACGCAAGGCTGAGGTGGCGTCGCGCATCGTTAGAATGACGCCGAGCTTGATCGCGGTGGGGTAGGCGTCGTTGGTGGATTGCGAACGGTTGACGTCGTCGTTGGGATGGAGAAATTCGTATTGGCCTTTCTGATAGCCGAGGATTTCGAGGGCGCGGTTGGCGATGACCTCGTTGGCGTTCATGTTAGTCGAAGTGCCGGCCCCGCCCTGGATCATGTCGATGGTGAAATGTTCGTGCCATTTCCCGGCAATGATTTCATCGC
>JAYTEI010000484.1:0-21801 GCA_043735445.1 Akkermansiaceae bacterium
CCGCCGGACTGGGCGCTGTTGAAGGCGCTCTGGATGCCTTCAAGAGTGGCTAACACCTTAGCCAGTTGGGCAGGCTGATTGACCTCCCAATCTTTCTGCGGTGCCAGCCGAATGCGGGCACCATTTGCGCCGCCACGCATGTCGGAGCCACGGAACGTCGAGGCTGAGGCCCACGCGGTCGTGACCATTTCGGCGACGGTTAGACCTGACTCCAAGAGCTTGGCCTTGAGGTCAACAATGTCCTGTGCATCAACCAACGGGTGATCGACAGCAGGAATGGGATCCTGCCAAATGAGAATTTCCGCAGGCACTTCCGGCCCGAGATAGCGCCCGCGTGGACCCATGTCGCGGTGGGTGAGCTTGAACCAAGCGCGGGCAAACGCATCGGCAAACTGATCAAAATTCTCCAGGAAGCGGCGAGAGATTTTCTCGTAAGCAGGATCGGCGCGGAGGGCGATGTCCGAGGTGAGCATGTTAGGAGCGATGCGCTTAGACGCATCGTGAGCATGAGGCACGGTGCCCTCACCGCCGCCATTTTTCGGCCTCCACTGGTGGGCACCGGCCGGGCTTTTGGTGAGTTCCCATTCGTAACCGAAGAGGTTCTCAAAGTAATTATTGCTCCACTGGGTGGGGGTGGTGGTCCACGTCACTTCGAGGCCGCTGGTGATGGTGTCGCCGCCTTTGCCGGAGCCGAAACTGTTTTTCCAACCAAAGCCCTGAGCTGCGAGGCAGGCCGCTTCCGGCTCATCTCCCACATTTGTTGCCGGGCCAGCACCATGAGTTTTCCCGAAGCTATGACCGCCGGCGATGAGTGCCACCGTCTCTTCGTCGTTCATCGCCATGCGCCCGAATGTCTCGCGGATGTCCCGCGCCGAGGCCAAGGGATCGGGGTTGCCGTCCGGTCCTTCGGGGTTGACGTAAATGAGGCCCATCTGCACAGCGGCTAACGGATTCTCCAAATGGCGCTCGTGGATATTCCCATCCGCGTCGTCGTCGGAAACGAGGACTCCGCCGTCTTTGGCGACGCCCTCAGAACCGTGGGCGTAGCGCTTATCGCCACCTAACCACTGGGTTTCCCGGCCCCAGTAAACGTCCTGATCCGGCTCCCAAGTGTCATCCCGTCCGCCGCCAAAGCCGAAGGTTTTGAAACCCATTGATTCGAGTGCGACGTTGCCCGTTAGAATCATCAAGTCGGCCCAGGAAATTTTCCGGCCATACTTTTGTTTGATTGGCCACAGCAGGCGACGCGCTTTGTCCAAGCTCACGTTGTCCGGCCAACTGTTTAGCGGAGCATAGCGCTGCTGGCCGCGACCGCCGCCGCCACGGCCGTCACCGGTGCGATAGGTGCCGGCGCTGTGCCACGCCATGCGGATGAATAAACCGCCGTAGTGGCCGAAATCAGCCGGCCACCAGTCTTGCGAATCCGTCATCAGCGCGACGAGGTCTGCCTTCAGTGCCGCCAAGTCGAGGCTGTTAAATTCTTGGGCATAGTTGAAGTCCTCGCCCATGGGGTCAGACTTCGAAGAATGTTGGTGGAGCATTTCAATCTTCAAGCGGTTAGGCCACCAATCACGGCTAGTAGTCCCACTGCTAGGCGCGTGGTGAAATGGGCACTTGGCGGCTTGCCGCTCATCGGCGGAAGGTTCGGTTGCGGATAATGGAGCGTCGGTTGTCATGAGTTATCTCGAGTGATGGATGAAATAAATGGATCGGTGAGTCGGCGATTGAATCGCGGTTCGGCGACGGACCGTGACTCAGATTTCGCCATTCGCAAAGACTTCCCTGTGGCTGCTTGCGATTGGTATTTTTTCTGAAAGATGCCGCTAATTCCTGCTTGTATGGGTGCGGACTAACCCTATTTTCCCGCCATGTTTCGAAAAACCACCCTCGCCGCCACCTACCTCACCAGCTTGACCCTTTCGCACGCAGAAATCGCAGTCGAGCAAGTCGCCAAAGGATTTGATCGCCCCGTGTGGGCGGGCGTCCCGAAAGGCACCAAGGGCAAGCTCTGGGTCATGGAGCAAGGTGGCCAAGTCTGGATCGTGGATGATAAAACCGGCGAGCGTGAAAAGGAGCCGTTTCTCGACGTCCGCCAGGATGTGACGCGTAAGGGCAATGAAGAGGGACTACTAGGACTCGCATTCGCCCCGGACTTCATCAAAAGCGGGCGCTATTATGTGAACTACACTGATAAGGAAAAGCAAACGCGGATCGTTAGATTCACTTCGGAAAATCGGAAAACAACTCAACATTCCACCGAGGAAGTTATTTTAAAATACCCGTCCGAGTTTGAAAACCACAATGGCGGATGGGTGGGATTCGGTCCTGATAACATGCTCTACATCGCCAACGGCGACGGTGGCTCGGGCAACGATCCTAACAAACATGGCCAAGCGCTGGATACTTACCTCGCGAAGATTCTGCGGATCGATGTTTCACCCAAGACCGGCTACAGTGTGCCTGCTGATAATCCGTATGTAAAAGAGAAGGATGCCAAGCCCGAGATCTGGGCCTACGGAGTTCGCAATCCATGGCGTTGCTCCTTCGACCGCGAGACCGGGGATTTCTGGATTGGCGATGTCGGCCAAAACAATTGGGAAGAGATCAACTACATGCCGAAGGGCAAGGCGTCCGGCGCTAACTTCGGGTGGAGACTGCGTGAGGGAGATAAAGAAACACCCGCCAAAGAGGTCGGCGGGCCACTTCCTAACAATGCTATAGAACCTGTCTATGTTTACAAACACGGCGGCGGTGAAAAGGAAGGTTTCTCGGTGACTGGCGGATACGTCTATCGAGGATCTATCAAAGAACTCCAAGGCCGCTATGTATTTGCCGACCACCAGAATCCGCGGATCTGGTCGTTTATCATGAAGGGCGGCAAGGTCTCCGATTTCAAAGATCATACCAAGGAACTCCAACCGAGTGGCGGGCGAATCAATTTAATTCCTTCGTTCGCGGAGGACAACGACGGCAACTTGTTCATCGTGGACATGACCGGACCGATCTATCGAATCGTCGGTCGTTAATGATCGAATCAGGCAGTGCTCGGCAATGATACCTCTCCATCGGAATCCAAGATCAAGCCTCGCAGATTCCGATGGCTGGCATCAAGGTGAGGGTCTTCTGCAAGCACCCGATCCGCAAGCGCTCGCGCCTCGCGAAGCAAGACGGTATCGGCTAAGAAGTCGATAAAGCGCAGCTCAGACAAGCCACTTTGCACGGTGCCTAACACATCGCCGGGACCACGTAGGCGGAGGTCTGCCTCGGCGATTTCGAATCCGTCAGAAGTTTCTTCGAGGACTTTGAGCTTGGCCATGGCCTCGGGGTTCTTGCCGTCGGTTAGGAGGATGCAATAGCCCTTATGCCCACCGCGGCCGATGCGCCCGCGGAGTTGGTGAAGCTGGGCCAGACCGAAGCGCTCGGCGTGATGAAGGATCATGACGCTCGCATTCGGCACATCCACACCCACCTCGATGACGGTGGTGGACACCAACGCTGCGATTTCCCCCTCTCGGAAACGGCGCATCACGGATTCCTTTTCTTCAGGCCGGAGTTTGCCATGAATTAATCCGACCTGATGATTCGTTAGACGCTTCCGCCACTTTTCATAAGCCTCGGTGGCGGACTCGGCGTTGAGGGACTCGCTCTCCTCGACCAAGGGATATACAAGATAAGCTTGGCGTCCTTGAGAGAGCTGGTCTTTAACGAACTTGGTAACATCCGCTTGTTTCGCGGCAATTCTAACCGCAGTGACGATCTTCCCGCGTCCGGGAGGCTTCTCATCTAGCAGGGAAACATCTAGGTCGCCATAAATCGTCATCGTCAACGTCCGAGGAATCGGGGTGGCGGTCATCACAAGCACGTCCGGCACCACACCTTGGCGGATCAGCGACGCCCGCTGCGCAACGCCGAACTTGTGCTGTTCGTCGATCACCACCAACCCGAGATCGCGGAAGGAAACCGAATCATATAGCAAGGCATGGGTGCCGATGATGATCTGCGGCTCACCTTCGATTTCGAGATGATTCATTTCATCCCGATTGCCAGTGCGCAAGGCAACGCGGACTTCTAACGGTTCGAGCCAGCGGCGGAAGGTTAAGTAGTGCTGCTCCGCTAGGATCTGAGTGGGTGCCATCAACGCGGCCTGGCAACCAGAGTCGATGGCTAACAACATGGCTGCCATAGCGACAAAGGTTTTCCCAGAACCCACGTCACCTTGTAACAGACGGTTCATCGGGCGTGCGGTCCGCATATCAGCGAGGATTTCCTTGATCGAGCGTTTTTGAGCGCCGGTTAGATCAAAGGGTAGGCTGGTGTAAAAACGCTTGAGATAGGCTGTGCGCATTCCCAAGACCCGCCCCGTTTGCTCACCATAGCGCGACCTTCTCCACACCACATTGAGCTGTAGGGCGAAAAACTCCTCGAGTGCAAAGCGCCGCCGCGCAGCCTTCGCCAGTTCCATGGACTGCGGGAAATGCACGTCCTGGAACGCCTGCGCCCGCGTCGAGCTATCATTTACTTCATAAGTCGCAGCAAGAGTCACTGGATCGGTTTGCAGCAATAACAGATGAATGATTTCCCTCAAGCGGCGCTGAGCGATGCCGGAGATATTTTTAAATATGGGAACAATCCGCTCTAAGTGGATAGACGCCCCATCATCAGCTCGCAGAATCTCGAACTCGGGGTGGTCGATGATTAGTCGCCCGTTAGAGTCTTTGACCTTTCCATAGATACTCACCTCATGTCCCACGGCCACGAGCTTTTGGATGAATGGCATATTGAACCAGCGACAAGTGATTTTCCCAGAGCCGAATACACCACCCGAGCCGTCCATGATGATCGCTTCATAATACCCGCGACCGGGTCCGAAGTACTTGAGGGATGCATCAATCACCGTGCCGCGGAGACACACAGCATCCGGTGACGCCTGATTGGGGAAAGCATCAAATCGCCGCCGGTCCTCGTATCGCTTGGGGAAATGTTCCAGCACCTCCGCCGCTGTGGAGAATCCTGCAGCCACCAATGCCGCCACTTCCTTAGCAGGAAGCAGGGGCAGCGATGCCAATTCAATTCGGGCGGAAAACATATCGGATTAAACCAGAACTACGACGGCGGTAGCCCAGCGAGCTTTTGCAAATAGGTATAACTGTAGATTCCCGTGGAATGGCCATCTCCCCAAAAAAGCTGGATTGCATAGCCGCCGACTGCCTCAAACTTTAGAAGTTCATAGGCATTCGCACCATGTTCCACTCTAGGACGAATCACACGGCCTAAAGCATCCGGTTCTCCTTGGCAGGCCGCGCAAGGGCAAGCACGACGTAGCAGTGGAAGTGATAGATAGGCTTCAAATCCGTCGGCAAATGAGAGCGCAAGCTCGTTGCCGATGACGGTGGCGTTTTCCAAGATCAATGTCATGGAGCAGCATTGTCCTTATCCGAGTTCGCCGTCCACCCGATAGGAACGTTTTCCAAAAATCGCGGAACCCACTCGGACATGGGTGGCCCCTTCCTCAATGGCCACTTCGAAATCGCCGCTCATCCCCATGCTGAGCGCGGGTAGTTTCACATTAAATTCAATCTCCATGGCATCGCGCAATTTCCTGAGTGAGGCAAACCACGGCCTAGCAGATTCGGCATCAGGGCCGACCGGTGGAATACACATCAAGCCGATGATTTCCAGTCGTTCCAATGTTAGAAGGCTCTCCATTTCGGCACGCAACCCTTCCGGCTCGAATCCCCCTTTGGATGTTTCATGGCCTAGATTGACTTGCAGAAGAACCTTGGGATACAGTCCGAGTTCTCGGGCGACTTCATTTGCAAATGATGCAAGCCTTAAGGAATCAACCGCATGGATCACTTCGAAGTTTTGGAGTAATTTCCGGACTTTGTTGCGCTGAACCCTGCCAATAAAATGCCAATGCAAAGAATTTGGTAGAGCTTCGATTTTCAGCTCAGCCTCTTGGATCTTGCTCTCGCCGAAATGATATTGGCCTGCCTCGAATGCTTCTCTAACGGACGCCGCCGCAATGGTCTTAGACACCGCGATGAGTTCCACGGAATTCACATCCCGCCCCGCCCGCCCGCAAGCCGCCGCAATTTTCCCGGCCACGGCCAAAAGGTTATCTCCCACTTCCGACATCAATGCGCTTCAGAAGAACTCTTGAGAATACCAGCGAGTCGTGCGTTCTCGGTGAGTTCGACGAGATCCTTCACCACCGCTAGAGACTCGCGTTTTACGGGGTCAAGTCCGGTTGGCCACTTGGGAGTTTGGTCGAGTTCGGCCGTTTCGTCTTTGGCTCGCCGCATGTATTGACCTCCTTCATCGGCTGGATTGTAAGGTTTCAATTCCACACTCTTGTCGAGATCTTCGAGGGTGATCTTGTAAAAGCTCAATGCCTTTTTGTCAGCTTCCGCCACCTTTGCAAATCGAGCACGCCGCTCAGAATTGCGTTCTTTTTGCAAAACATCAGACTCACCAAGTTCCTTTTCACGCGTGGCTTTGTTAAGTGACACTTGGTTTGCCTTCAGGCGCTCTTTTGCTTTCATGATATCTTGGATGACATATGAAAAATCCTTGTCGGTGTTGATGCGTTCTTGACTGAGCTCTTTCAAACGGGGAATGAAAAGCGCTTGGGGATCCAAAGGTTTGAAATCGCCAGCAGGACGGATCCGATCATGTGGCAATGGGTGATCTAAAAACTCCTCACCCATATCTAGCGCATCCGCCATGCTTGGAATCACCACATTGGCAGCAACCCCATCCATCTGTGTCGATGATCCAGATGGACGGTAGAATTTCTGGATAGTGACTTTCAAAAAACCGGCCCGATTGCGCGCAGCAAAAAGGGGTAGCATCCGACCGATGTCCATCGGTTGTTGGACCGTTCCTTTTCCGAAGGTGGATGAATCACCCACAATCACCGCCCGGTTAAAATCCTGAAGGGCACCGGCAAGGATTTCACTGGCGGAAGCACTGCTCTTGTCAGTCATAATAACCATGGGACCAGTGTAGAGCGGCTTGCCACTATCAGAATCCTTCACTTGGACTTGCCCCAAAGTATTCTTCACCTGAACCGTAGGCCCACTATCAATAAAGAATCCAGTCATGCGCCGGACTTCTTCTAGCGAACCGCCACCATTGCCCCTGAGATCGAGCACGAGACCGTCAATCTTTTCTTCGGTCAAACGCTTAAGGATTTTCTCAACATCGACGGAGCAACGAACTTTTCCCTCTTCGAAATCCGCATAGAAGGAAGGCAGTGTTATAACTCCCAAGCGGCGGGGTGCGCCTTTATCGGACTTCATTTCTATCACATCACCGCTTGCCTGTTCGTCTTTCATCGCCACCTTATCGCGCTGGATCACTACGATTTTGGTTTCTCCCGGTGGCCCCCCGGCGGGTTCCACTTTCAAGGCAACAGCCGTGCCTTCCTTGCCGCGAATGTAATCAACGACTTTGTCGATTTTCATGAACATGATATCTATCATGTCTTCGGCTTTTCCCGTGTTCAAGGAATCTACGGCTACGACTCTATCATTGAGCTTGAGCGTGCCCTCGCGATCCGCAGGACCACTCACAACGATGCCCATGATCTTGGTGGCCCCATCTTCCTCGCCTTGAAGTAGAGCACCAATCCCCACGAGTTCGTTCTTCATTCCGTCTTTGAAACGATTCATTTCGCGGAAGCTCATATAATCGGTATGGGGATCGTAGGCGCGAGCGACAGCACTCAGGAAGTAGTTCGCGATTTCTTCATCATCGACATCCTTCACACTGTTAAGAAAACGCTTGTAGCGAAGTGAAACTTTATCTTTAGGACTGCGATCCGCGATGCCAGGGTCTGGTTTCCCTTGCTCCTTGGATAGTTTAGTCACCAAGTCGTGGCGTAGAGTCTCACCAAGAACCGCTTCCTTGATCTGTAATCGCCACAGGTCGGCAGCATCGTTAGAGTTCTTGGGCCACGCCGCATCTCTCCGGCTCAACATCACCGACTCGTTCGCGGCGATATCAAAGTCGGCACCATTTAACAATTTCTCGGTGAGCGCTACCCGTTCCTCCACTCGCTTCTCGAAAATCCGATAGATATCAGTGGCCGCGGGCATGCTGTTACCATTCAACAAAAGCGTGTGAAGCTGGTCGCCATATTTCGACCTGAAGGTATCGACATCTTCTTGGGTAAAATACAAGCGCTGGAAGTCGAGGTCTTTCAAGTAGTCACCGAGAAACCTCTGGCTCAGTTCTGCATTGAAAGGAAGTCGCGCGAAATGGCTGTTTTGCAACATGATCGCCATCTGCCTACCGACCGCGTTGAAGTCGGCTTGTTGGGCGCAGGCCGAACATGAAATCGCAACCAGAGCCACGCTGGAAGCGGCTTTTCGGAACCAAGAATTAGTCATAAAGTTCAAACGGGACGGGGTTAAAAATGTTTCAAGAAAGTGCCATGAGTTTCTAGGAAGTCGATTTCTAAAAACTCGAAATCGTATCACTTCTTGGGCGATTGCTCAGTTGAGCGATCAAAGCTTATTTCCAATAGGCTCAGACCTCCTGACCCACCCACGCAGATCGTGGATTTGCTGATAGCCCCGTGAAACACGATGACCCATGCGCGCATTTTTCCCAGCGACTTTCTATCTTGGTCGCATACCGCAGTTGCAACTTCCCGTCTTGCCGGCCAGCAGCACCCAGATCACTTCCGAACTCGCTTTCCAACAGCGCGATGCACAGGTTTTTCACTTCAACGGAGACCTGCCAGTATTCACCCATCCGCTCGATGATATCGCATCATTCCGCCGGTTTACCAGTCAGCTCGTCGCTCACTGAAGTGCTTCACAAGGCCAGATCTCAAGAGCCTTTGGCGTGCCTCTCGTTACTGTCAAACGGGCCTGCAAAAAACTCCGTCTCGAAGGTGCCGCTGCGTTCTTTCGCCCGAGTCCGCCGCGTCAAAGTTACAAGCTCACCCCGGAACTCCTCGCTGAAGCCCAAACGCTGCTAGATGATGGTTTGCAAATCTCCGACATCGGCAAGCGCCTTGGCGTCCTGCCTAACACCATCCACAAAGCCATCAGCCATCACCGCTTGAAAAAAAAGATTCCGCCGAACTAACACCCGCCAGCGCGCCGCCGCCCACCACCCACAGCGCCCGCAGCGTGGCCGACGGTCTAAGCCACCATGGGCATCGCCACCACCCGCCCCATGGACCGCATCGCCGCCGCCATGGGCCTGCTAGAAAAAACTGACATCATCTTCGAGTGCTGTGATGACATCCCTAACGGCGTCGTTCTTGGCGCCCTGCCCGCCCTACTCGGCATCGACCTCCTGCGCCACGCGCACAGCCATTTCACCATCCCTGCCGGATACTATCCGCTAGAATCCATCTGCCTCCTCCTCGCCTATCTTGCCCTCGGCCGCGTCCCCGAAGTCAAAACCCTCCGCGAGACCGCCCTCGTCCATCTCGCCCGCGAAACCCTGCGCCGCAGTGACGACGCCCGCAGCTTCGTGCGCGGCCTCATGCACCCCCCCATCAACCTCCGCCCCGATTCTGGCCGCAGGCGAACTGCGCATCGAACTCCACGGCCAAGCCAACCCCGCCCACGACGCCGTCGTCACCCACCTCTGCGAAGAACTCAACGCCACCGAAACCCACTACCCCGGCACCAATCTACGCCTCAAATACATCCCGCTAAGGTCATCGACTCTCCTTCTAGATCAGGATGTCTGAGGCTGGAGGTTTCGCGATCTGTGGGCTTTCTGCGCTTGAAAATGTGTTCCGACTGTCTCAGTCGGTGGATGAATCCGGCTGAGACAGCCGGGACACATTGCTCACTGCCTCGGAGCCGGGACGCTTTCGACGATGGCGCACAGCACTTCATCCACGTCCTGCCCACTGATCGCGATTTCGGGTGTGAGTTGGACGCGGTGGCGGAGCACCGGCAAAGCGGCGCGTTTGATGTCCTCCGGGGTGACGAATCCCCTGCCGTCGAGCGCGGCGAAGGCTTTGCCGATTTTCACTAAACTGATCGCGCCGCGGGTGCCTGCGCCTAACGAAATGGATCTGGACTCGCGGGTCGCCTGCGCGAGGGCCACCGCGTAGCCGACGACTTCGGGGACGACTTGGACCGCAGCAGTCGCTTGCTGGGCGGCGACGATTTCTAGCGGACCGCAAATCACGCTGACGTCGTTACGCGCTCCGCCGGGAATTTCGGCGGAGGCGCGGGTGACGATCTCGCACTCGGCCTCGCGCACCGGGTAGTCGATGAGCACCTTCATGATGAAGCGGTCTAACTGCGCTTCCGGCAGCGGATAGGTGCCCTCGTGCTCGACCGGGTTCTGGGTGGCCAGCGTCATGAACGGCGGTGTGAGTTTGAGCGTCTCGCCGTCGATGGTGACTTGCAGTTCTTGCATAACTTCTAGCAGGGCGGACTGCGTTTTGGCCGGGGCGCGGTTGATTTCATCGGCTAACAGTAAGTTGGTGAATACCGGGCCTTGGCGGAGCTGGAAGGTCTGGCTCTTCATGTCAAACAAACGGAAGCCAGTCACGTCTGATGGCATCAAGTCGGGCGTGAACTGGATCCGCGCCGACGCCCCGCCGAAGGTCTTGGCGAGGGTGGTGACGAGGTGGGTTTTGCCGAGGCCGGGCTTACCCTCCAGCAACACATGCCCACCGGCTAACAGCGCGGCGAGCACTTGCTCGATAACGGTGTCTTGGCCGAGGATCACGCGGCGGACTTGCTCGCGCATCCGCTGGATCAACTCCGCCAGACTGCTGACGGGCGGCATTTCTTGAGGGACCGGGGCGTAGGGATCTGGATTCATGGATTCGTTAGTGAAGGACTTGGAGCAGGCGTTGGAGATCGGCAGTGGTGCGTGTTAGAATCGCGGAGTCGGCGGGCGCGGCTTCGGCGAGTGCGCGGAAAACTCGCGCGCGCGGCAACCCGGTGCGGTCGGCGAGGAATTGGAAAAAGTCCTCGTCGCGCCGCCCGGCGCGGGTGACCCAGCGTTGGCCGCGCTCGACGATCTGCGCTCGCAGCGGCACCAGCAACGCCGATGCCCGATCAAGCCGCCATTGGAAATCGCCCAGCGCCTCAAGATGATGCTCGTAGCCGCGCAAGGTGGTGCTGCCATCCGCCGCCTCGATCGGCCCGAAGCGGGTGAAATTTTTCCACAGCCACAACACAGTTAGAACTGCCAGCCCGAGCAGCACGGGCCACAGGTGATCGCCCAGCAAGCCCCACAGTGAGAGTCCCGAGCCGCGCAGGAAAGCGATGTCGCCATCATACTCGGTGACGCGAATCAGCGCGTCTAACAACGCCGCGTGCTCCTTGTCGCCGATCCAGCGATTGCGAAACAAGCGGGCGTCGGTGAGCACGCTGATTCGCCCGTCGCCGCTCTCGGCAGAGGCGAAAACTCCCGGCTCGCCGTCATCGACTGAAACGCTTACATCGGACCGGGCATCCACCTGATAGGATTTGTCCTCAAAGTCGATCTTCGTGGCAGTCACCGATTTCCCCCGGTCCTTCAGCGAGATCCCAGCTTCGTCTAACATTCCGCGCAACGCTAGCGATGGTTCGGCTTCCGTCGCGGTCCAAGACCAGTCGTTAGACTCGGATCCCGCGTGCTCCACCAGCAATACTAGATGCCCGCCATCGCCCACCCAACTCGCTAATCGGCGGGTGAAACTCTCATTGGTTAGAACTGCCGCCGGGACGAACCAAACTGCATCCTTGAACTCCGGCGCGGTCCACGCCGCCAGCGAGTTCACTGCGCCGCCGTCGTGCGCGGCGAAGCGCTCGGCGGCCAGCCAAGGATTGATCCGCGCCTTGCCCTTGTAGCCGATCTCGCGTTTCACCTCGGTGGTATCGCACGCTGTTAGAGCGAACGCCATCAGCAGCAAACCGAGCCATTTCACGATGCCCTCCTTCCGCCGAACGGCCACTGCTGGCAGAGCACCTGCACCTCAGAATCCGCCGGACTAACACCCGCGTAGGCCAGCCGGATCCACATCCCGGTGATCCCGCGAAAATAATCTGGATGCACCGCAGCACCGGCCTGCTCGACGCGCCGCACGCAGTCGCCCTCGGTGTCCGACTCGTGGATTTCCACGCGGCCTAGCTCGATCACCCGTGAAATCGCCCCCCGATAGAGCAGTCCTAACGCTTCCTGTTGGTCGCCCTGCTGCCACAGCAACCATGCCGCCGCCGGGACATCGGCGGGTAACGTGTCGGGGGAAACGGCCATGCCCATCACCACCCGCGCGAGCGGGGCGACGTTGTTAGTCCTCATGGCCGCACCCCGCAGCCTGAAGACGTGGCGGTTTTTCCAGATCATCCAGCCGAGGAATCCGACCAGCAGGACCACCGCGCAGATCGAGAAAACCTGCATCAGGATCTCTATCACATCAGTCGGCAGCGATGCACTCGACACCGTCTTGGGCTTCGGAACTCTTTCCATCACCGTGTGAACTTCGAACACCTTATCCGCTTTCACCTCGCGGATGATTTCAGACGGCGTCTTCGATTCAGCGGCATCGGCGCCCATGCCGATTATGAAAAACGTTAGCAGCACCACCGCCACTTTTCCCAAACGCTGCGCCAGTCGTTTGAACGCGAGTTCCACATCCCAACCCTCAATCCAAGTGCGGTTGTTGATATAGAGTCCGAAGCCCGCGCCGATGACAAACACGTCGGTTAGAGAGACCGCCACCATCACGCAAGCCACCACCGTGCGGGTGATCAGCAAGGGAAGTCCCATCGGCGAATTGGGATCCCAGGACTCCACTGCCTGTTGCCATGCCGTGTCTTGACCGTCGGGAACTAACATCATCACCAGCCCGAGAATGCCCAAGCCGATCCATGCCGCAGCCGCGTCTGATAGAAAATAAATCCACATCACCACCCCTTCGCCACGGCGCACCACTTGGCCGCAACGTTGCTTGTAGGCTTTGCCGCGCAAGCCTTCCAAGTCCTCGACCGCCAGCGTCACCGGCAGCCATGGCGAAAACCTAGCCCATATAAAGCGGTGGAAAAACCGTCGCGTCCATGCCCGTGGAATTTCCCGCCAGACGGCGCGCCAAGCCGGCTCCTCGCCGAACAGGCGGCGGCTCAGCTCAAACAACACCAACCGCGAACCCGCTGGTTTCGCCCACCAAAATAGAACTAACAACAACATCGGATGCTTCCATAACAACACCGCCGCGATGGCCGTAGGAATTCCCAGCGCCAGCCACCAGACGGTGATGCAGCGCCAGAAACTCTGTCTAACCATCGCAAAGCCAAGGTCCACCGCCTCCCAATCGCTGCGCGGGCGGATCTCCGCCGTCACTGTGTCAAGCCGCATGGCCGGACCTCCTTCCTGCCAGCGTGAAATAGGCGATGTGCAAAATCCAACCGATGATTCCCACGGTGTATTTCAAATTGCTAGGAATCGCCTGCGCCGACCAGAACCCTTCCACCACCGCCGCGAGCGTGGTCATGATCGCCGCGCCGTAGATGAGCGGCAGCGCTTGTTTCGAGGCTTCCACCAGCGCTCTCACTCGTGGCAAGCGTCCCGGCCGCAGGATCGCCAGGCCGAGTCTCATGCCGGCCATGCCGGAAACCACCATGCCTAACAACTCGAACGCCGAGTGCCCGGCGACGAACGACCAGAACGATTCCGGGTTGCACGCATGGCCCACATAGCCCGCCGCTGCGCCTAGCTGCAGGCCGTTGAATAGCAGGAAAAACAAAGTGCCCACGCCCGCCGCCATGCCGCCCGCAAAGATCCGGAAGTCGATCGCCACGTTGTTATAGATATAGAAACAGAACATCATAAAGTTAGAGCCATACTCGGAGCGCAGGTGACTGAGTTGCTCTTCTTTACCGCCATACATTTGCTCCATCGAGGCCATCCCATCCGCGCCGAGTATCGCCTGGATCCAGCGGATGTCATGGTCGGCAGACAGCAGCAGCGCAAGGAACGGCAGCCAGAACACCGCGTTGCAAAGCCAGAATAACCGCCACTCCTTGCGCACTGTCTGCGGAAATGTGACTGCCACGAACGTCACCACGTTTTCCCAACTCCCGCGCCGGGTCTGATAGATTAACTCGTAGCCGCGGATCACCAATTCATTCAATCGCTCGGTGACGTGTGCGCCATACATCCGCGATTCCGCCAGCGACAAATCTAAGCTCAACTCGCGGAACAAGCGCGGCAGTTTCTCTGCGTCCGGCCCGGCCTTACCTTTTTCCATCAGCGCTACCAGCAACTCATACTCCGCCCAGCGCGCCATGTTCTTGTGCTCGAAATCGCCAGACGTCATGACTGCGGCCCTCCATCTTGCAATTCATAGTGAAGAGAAACCTCTGATTTCACGGATGGCACTGATTGAAGAATGAATTCAACCAACTGTATTTCTGCAATCAGTAAATCAGTGAAATCAGTGGTTCTATTCCTCTGCCTCATCGCTCTCCCCTTTTCTCTTGGACCCAATGCGCCATCGCCATCAGCCGACTCACACCTGCCGCACCGGTCGCCCCACTGAGCACCGCCGCTTGGTCCGCGATCTCCGCCCGGCGACCGTCCGACCACAGCCCAGCCCGCTCGCGGAATAGGGCGAGTGCCCGCATTTCCTTGGCCGTTAGACCGACGGGCAGCGGCACCGCCGTGATCGGCGGCGGAATGGCGATCACTGGCAGCGGCGGCATCCGGTCGTAAATCACCACCGTGCCCGCCGCCAGATCGCCTAACCGTTGGAAGCGTTTGGTCGCCAGACAACTCGTCAGCCCGAAGCAGTAAGTGAAAAATGGCATGCCATCGATGAAGCGCAGGAAATTCCTAACCACCGCCTGGCCGAGCGTGATCGGTGAGCCAGTCGCCTGCACCACCCGCAGTCCCAGCGCCCGCTTGCCCGGTGTGGCACCGCGTCTTCCCGCCTCAAACAGCACCGGATAGAGCCAATCCATGAGAAACCACGCCAGCAACATCACCCCGCCAGCGACCTTAGCGCCGATGGCGATGCCGGCGAAGCTCACAGCGATCCCACCGACTAACAACACCGCCCCACGGATGAGCAAGTCGATCAGATAGGCTCCCGCCCGCAGCATTGGCCCGGCCATCCGCAAGCGGATTTCGACGCCTTCAGCGAGTTCCACCGATTGCAAGGTATCGAGTTTTTCAGTGTCCGCCATGTTGCCGTGCTGCGTGTGAAGTTAATGAGATCCCCCCGCAGGTAAAGCCCTTGGGAGGTTAAAAAGCTTGGGGCAGGCTCGTCCTTACTTATCCCCTTCCCCCCCTATCAGGATTCGCGCTTTTCTCCAGCGGTCGCGTCCTGGGGGAAACCCTGCTTGTCTCTTTTCTCCGCCCCGGCTAACATCATTACCAGTGAAAGCGAACCCAGCACCCCAGATCCCCGTCCGTCCGCTCATCAGCGCGGAGAGGATGGAGAAGATCTTATCCTCGCGGCGCTCGATTTCCTCCGAGGAGTTTCTGAAACAGGTGGTAGCCCATTTGGGTCGCCCACTCTTGCCAGCCAGAAGGAAAACCTGCGTCAATGGGCAGACCGCTTGGGTCTCCTGCTAGATTCCGAGATCATCACTCCCAAACTAACTCGCGGTGGTCAGGAGCATGACCTCGTCCGTGAAGGTGAACGGGTTTTCAAAGTCACTCGCAACGGTGTCTTCGGCCTCAGTTTAACGGACCGCGCTAATTTCCACCGCCTTCACCGGACCAGTTCGAGGTGGTACTCCTGAGAGCTGGCTTGACAGAAAGTTGGATAGTTGGAAAGTTGGCTCCATGAAGATCACCTTGGATTTGCCCGGCGACCTCGTCCGTGAGATGAAATTGCGGGCCGCCCATGAGGGCCGGAAACTTCGAGACGTGGCCACCGAGATTTTCCGCCGGGGCCTACCACAGCCATCCCCGCGAGGCGAAATGGCCCGCCATCGAGTGAAGTTGCCATTGATCGTCTGCGGAACACCGCTGGCTCCAGCGGTGGAATTGGATGTGAATCAATTGGCGGAAGTTCTGCTGAAACAGGAAGTGGAATGGAGCCATGAAGCTGCCGGACGTTAATATCTGGCTGGCGTTGGCACTTTCCGGGCATTCGCATCACGAAGCTGCGCGGAGCTGGATGGATGAGCAAGATTCCCTTGCCAGCGTATTTTTCTGCCGCACCACTCAGCAAGGATTGATTCGACTTTTGACCACTGCGGAGGTGATGGCTGGCTATGGAATCCCCCCGCTCACCAACCGCGAGGCATGGGCGGTGGTGGATAGCTTCACGGCGGACGAGCGAATCACTTTCGCGAACGAACCCGATGGGGTGGAAGATACTTGGAAAGGCTTTGCGGTTCGCGACACAAATTCTCCGAAGCTCTGGATGGACGCCTGGTTAGCCGCATTTGCCCTGCGTTCAGGATTTCAAATGGTCACCACCGACAAGGCGTTTTCCCAGTTCAAGGGACTGGAACTGCTGGTCGTGAAAATGAAAAAATCATGAGTCCGACTCCCAAGACCATCCAAATCTTCCTGCCCGGCGGCGATCCGCAGGGCATCCGAGTGGCTGAGATAACTACTCGCATCGTGCAGGTTATCGAAGTGCCGCGCAGTCTGCTATCGGAGTTTCTCAAAATGCCGGAGAGCGGCCAGGTGGCGCTCTATTTCCTCATCGGCGAATCAGAAGATGCGGAGGAGCACCGGGTTTACGTCGGGCAGACGGGCGATCTGCGTGCCCGGCTGACCTCGCACAACAAGGAGAAGGATTTTTGGCAACGAGCGCTAATTCTTATTTCCCGGACTAACAGCCTCACCCAAACCCACTCGCTCTTTTTGGAATGGCGCTGCCTGCAGGCCATCCGCGCCGCAGAACGGTTCGCCGATCAGAACGGCAACGGTGGCTGCAAACCCCACACCCCGCCGCCGATGGAGGCGGATTGCCACGAGATCTTCGACACCGGTCGCACCTTGCTCGCCACGCTGGGCTACCCGTTATTTGACTCGGTCACAAAATCTACCACGGAGACTACTGAGAAAGACGAGATCTTCTATTGCAAGGCGTCCGGTTGCGATGGCTATGGACTCTACACCCCAGAAGGATTTGTCGTTTTGAAAGGCTCGAGCGGTCGAAAGGGAAGCTTGCCATCCATCGCAGGCACCGCAGACGAGCGTTTCCGGGATAAACTCATCGCAGCCCAAGTGATGCGCGTGGAGGACGACAAGGTCATCTTCGAAAAGGACCACCTCTTCAACTCGCCAAGCATGGCGGCTGTTTCCCTGTTGGGAGGAACTGCTAACGGGTGGACTGTCTGGAAATCCAAGGACGGCAGAACGCTCAATGAGCTGAAGCGGCAGAATGGGTGATTCACGATTCTGCTCATGGCCGACGATGAAGTGCTCCGCGCCGCATGGAGCAGAGCTTCCAGCACTCCAGCTCATTTCAAATCATCCAGTCGCTGGCGGCACCAGGCGAGGGCTTCGTTGTATTCCTCGCTGCGGGGGCGGGAGGCTAACAGGCGCTGCCATAGGGCCACGGCGTCGGTGAAGGCGTGGCTGGCTTCGTCCTTGCGGTTGGCTAGTTGCAGGGCGTGGCCGAGGTCGCCTAGCAGATAGGCTCCTGAGCTTTGAAGTTGCTCGGGGCGTGGACCGTTGGACGCGGGGCCGGTCTCTAACTTACCGAGCAAGTTGCGGGCATTTTGGATGAGCGCGATCTCTGCGTCGCGTTGGCCGGCCATGCCTAACATCCGGCCTTTTTGCCACCACAGCAGGGCGAGCCGATAGGACACCAGAGCGTTGCCGGGGGCTGAGGCGCGGATCGCTTCGAGCATGCGGATGCCTTCCTCGTAGTCCTTGATCGCCTCTGCGGAAAATCCCCGGTCGCGCTGGATTCCCGCGCGCAGGCCGAGTTGCGAGGCTTTCCTCGCAACGGCTTCCGCGTTGTCCGGTTGCTCGACGACGAGCTGGTCCAGAAATTTCAGCGCTTCCTTGGACATCGACTCTGCACCGACGATGTCGCCGGAAAGCATGGCGGACTCGGCGGTGGCACTGTAGCAGCCGGCCAACTCTAACCGCAGCGCGAAATCATCGGGCTGGTCTTTGAGAAGTTTCACCAACTCGACCACCGCGAGCACTCGCAGCTCGCGGGCGTCTCCCAGTTTGCCCATGCCTTCGAGAATCGTCGAAGATGATAGATAACAGCCGGCCAGCTCGGAGCGGAGGATGGCAGCGTCCGGTCGCTCGTCGGCGATGCGGTTGAGCGTCTGAGTGGCGTGCAGCAGTTGCTCGAGGGCTTTGGCGTCCTCGCCCCGAGCTGCTAGAATTTTCGCTTCGTGGAAATCCAGGATGGCGAGAAGTTGGTTCAGGCGGTCGGCATCGACCTCGGTCTGCGGCACCTCGGTTAGAGCCTTGCGGGCGGCGACGAATGCGAGTTCCGCTCCGGGATCGGCGTTGGCTTGGCGGACTAGGGCTAGCAGCAGTGAATGGGTCGCTAGCCGGAATTTTAACTCGCCATCCATCGGCAGCCCGGCCCAGGCGGCTAGGGCTTCTGCGAGGCGTTTGCTGGCGGCTGGTGCATCGCCGGCGGCGAGTGAAATTTCCGACAACTGCAAACGAATCCGCGCCCTCTCGTCGGCGAGCGCGGCGATGTCGGCGGTGCGTGTTAGAAAGTCCTCGAAGTAGCGTTCGAGCCGTTTCAGGCGCAGCTCCCTGCCATCGAGCGGCGGCAGCAGGCGGTTGCCCTTTTCCATGGCCCAGGCAAACAAACGGTCACCTATCAGCCGCGAAGCTTCCAGCCGTGCGAGAGACATTTCCTGCTCGTAAGCCTGTGCCTGCTGGGCTGTAGCCATCTTCGCCTTGGCATCTGCCTCCGCAAGAACCGCCGCGTTCACGGCGGACTTGAGCGACACAGTTTCCTTACCGCGCTCGCCGCGTTCTTTCCAAAGCTGTGAGTCTGTTAGCAGCCACAAGCAGCCAAGCACCACGGCCACCGTGGTGGCCACTCCCACGAAAAATAAGGCCCGCCAGCCGCGCCGCTCGGCACGCCGCCGCTGGTCCATCAAGCCCTCCCGCTCGGTCGCCGCAGCGGCTTGGTTTTCCAATAGCTCGAAGCCCGCCGCCACTTCCATCATGGTGGCTGGGCGTTCTAGCGGATCGAGCGGCAGGCAGCGCTCGATCCATTCGCGAAACGCGACCTCCAGCGGGTTGCTTGGCGCTTCCGGCCAAATCACGGCTGGCCGGGCTTCGAGGGTTTTGGCGATTTTCCCAAGGTCCGCCTGGATGCCGTCTTTGCACGACTCGCCGGGTGGCGGGGCGACGAAATTGAAAGTGTCGTGACAGCGCGGAAACTTGCCCGTTAGAATCCGGTAGGCCATCACGCCGAACGAAAAAACATCCCAGCGGTAGCCCGCCTCATCCAGATAGCCGGACGGATTTCGGAGCTGCTCGGGTGGCTGATAGAGCACCGCATCGGTGAAGGTAAACTGGCGCGTGCCTGGGACGTTGCCCATCGCCCAGTCGCTCAGCAGGACTTCCCCGTCGGCGTCGAGGAAGACATTGCCCGGCTTCAGATTGGCGTGGGCGACTCGCCGCTGGTGCATCCTCGCGAGGGCGCGGGCGAGCGATCTAACGAGTTTCCATGAGCCGGTCCCAGGGTGCTCGCGCAGCAGGTTTTGCAAATTGCGTGGAGTCGTACCGGTCTCGTCAACGAGACCCGCCGCCAGAGGCATGAGCCAGAACGGCTGCGGCGATTTGAAGTCCGCTGCGATCACCGGCATCACCCCGGACGGCCAGCCGCCGGTTGTTAGCCGCGCCGTCATTTTTTCAAGAAGCTGGCGCGAGATCGCCTTTTCCTCGAAAAACTTCACCGCGCAATCCGCGCCGGCTGCGTCCTTCGTTTGGAAAACGCGCCCGCAGCCGCCACGGCCGATCAGCTTCCCCGGTATCAATCCATCGGCGCGCGGCACTTCCATCGCCGCCGTTCCTAGGGTACCAATCCATTCGCGCCAACCCTTTTTGAACAGAACCCACGCGGGCGGGCGTATCGGGTGGGCGAGTCAATCCATCCTTTATCCCGCCATCGCCATGATTCCCAAATGCCCCGGCAATCCCCTTGAGCGCTACTCGTCCCGCCGCGAGTTTTTCTACGTCGGGCTGCTAGGTGGCATCGGCCTCACCTTGCCGCAGTTCCTCCGCAACCAAGCGTTCGGCGACACGAAATCCTTCGCCAAACACGACGCGGTGGCGCAGGGCATCATCCACATTTTCCTCCCCGGCGGGCTTGCTCATCAGGAATCCTTCGATCCTAAACCCTTCGCACCTGCCGAGTATCGTGGGCCGTTCGGGGCCATCGACACGAAAATTCCCGGCATCCAGTTCGGCGAGTTGATGAAGGAAACTGCGCAGATCGCCGATAAGATCACGCTGATCCGCGCGATGTCGCACGGCGAGGCCGCCCACGAGCGCGGCACCCATAACATGTTCACCGGCTACCGTCCTTCGCCGGCGTTAGAGTATCCATCCATCGGCTCGGTGATCTCTCACGAGCTGGGATCGCGCAATGATTTGCCACCGTATGTGTGCGTTCCCACGGTCCCTAACGAATACGCAAACTCCGGCTACCTGTCCTCCGCCTTCGGTCCCTTCGCGCTCGGCTCGGACCCGGCGCAGGGAGATTTCCAGGTGCGCGACTTAAATCTGCCAAAAGGCGTGGACGACGCCCGTTTCGCCCGCCGCCGATCGTTGTTAGAAACTGTGGACCATCATTTCCGCGCCTTGGAGGAAAGCGATGCCATCGACTCGATGGACGCTTTCTATCAGCACGCTTACCAACTTATTTCCTCGCAGAAAGCCCGCGAGGCGTTCGACCTCAAGTCCGAGCCAGATGCCCTCAAGGACGAATACGGTCGCACCGCCGCCGGCCAACGGATGCTGCTGGCCCGCCGCCTGATCGAAGGCGGCGTGAGGTTCGTCTCCCTAACCGCCGGCGGTTGGGATCACCACGACAACATCAAGGGCAGCATCCTAAAGGAGCTTCCTCAGACCGATAAGGCCATCGCCGCGCTCATCCGCGACCTCGACCGGCGCGGGATGTTAGACTCGACGTTAGTGATGGTCACCACTGAGTTTGGCCGCAGCCCGAAGATCAACGCCACCGCTGGCCGCGACCACTGGCCGCGCGTTTTCTCCACCATGCTGGCCGGCGGCGGCATGAAACAAGGCTACGTCCACGGCGCGTCCGACGCCCTCGGCGGCGAGGTCGATACCGATGGCGTGAGCGTCGCGGACCTCGCCACCACACTCTACAATCAGATAGGGATCAAAGCCGAAACCGAGCTGATGTCGCCTGGCAACCGCCCGATAGAAATCGTCGCCGGCGGGCAAGTGCTGGACGCGCTGCTCGCGAAGCGGGCGTGAGTCATCGATTTCAGAAACAGAAAATTGAACCGCAGATGAACGCAGATGAACGTTAATGAAGAAAAGTAACAAGAGTTGTGGATTCGCGATTCTAGCTGTTTCTCAGCCCTCAATCCCCAACTCAAAACTCTCAATCTCTTCTCTTATCTGCGTCTATCTGCGTTCATCTGCGGTTAAAAAACTCCAAATTATTTTCCGTTGAAATCCACCCTCTCCATCCTGCTAGCCCTACTCACCCCGCTTGCCGTCAGAGAATAAAACCACAGATGGACAGGATGTACGCAGATGGAAGAAGGGATAAGAAGCTCTATCAGCCCCCGTCTTCCATCCCTTTTATCTGCGTTCACCTGCGGTTAAAAAACTCCAAATTTTTTTCCTTTGAAATCCACCCTCTCCATTCTGCTAGCCCTACTCACCCCGCTT
>JAYTEI010000485.1:0-10507 GCA_043735445.1 Akkermansiaceae bacterium
ACCGAGGCATTGTGGAAAGCGATCGGTCAAAAAATGAAGCCGGGTACACCCGCCGAGTGGTCCGACATTTTCGCCCGCCTCACCTGGCGATTGATGCCGGAGGCCGCGGTTGCTTCATTGAAAGCCCGCGCCGCCGCCACCAGTCTCAATGAGGAACAACGAAAGTTCGCGGTCGATTCCATTGCTTTCATCAAGTCGCAGGCCTCCGCCGAGGCGCTGATGGATCTCGCCGCCGAAGGGTCTCCGGTTAGAGAACAATGCCTGTGGTGGCTGGAGAACCGCGGCGATGGCGAGTGGGCGTCACTCAACCTCAAGCCGGAACTTGAAAAGCGCGGCCTCCTCGGAAAATCCGTTCCGCTGGTGGAGATGACTGTTCCGGCGAAACCTGATAGCACCAAGTTCACCGTTGCCGATGTGATGTCACTGCAGGGAGATGCCGCGCGGGGAAAGGTCGCCGCCGGTCGCTGCATCATGTGCCACAAGATCGACCAGGCCGGTCCCGACTACGGTCCCGCGCTCAAGGGATTTGCCAGCCGCCAACCGCCGGAAGTCGTCGCGAGGTCGATCGTCGATCCATCATTTGATATTTCCCACGGCTTCGAGGGCACGGCCATCAACCTCAAGGACGGGAAATGGATCGACGGTCACATCATCGCGGATGGCGATCCAGTCGTCATCATCGCGACGGGTGGCATTATCCAAAGGGTTCCCAAAAATCAAATCGCCAGCCGCAAGAACATGGACCGCTCGCTCATGTTAGGTGCCGATCAGCTTGGCATGAGCGCGCAGGATGTGGCCGACGTCGTCGAATGGTTGAAAACCTATTGAACGGTAACTGCCACCCGTCACTCCGGCTTCGGTAAGCACTTGTGCGAGCCGTCGCAGAGTGGCGGATTGGCGGTGTGTTTGCACTGGCACCACCACACGGTTTTTTTCTCCGCCACTTCGTATTTCATCGGTTGCAGGCCAGTGCCCTTGTGCGAGCCATCGCAAAATGGCGGATGGCCCGAGCGGCCGCAAGAACACCACCAGTAAACTCCGGCCTCCACTTCGAGAGCCAGCGGTTTGGTATCGCAAATGATCGGTTCGGCAGCCATGGCGTGAAACTAACAGGCGAGCTTGGTTTAGCGCGAGAATGAATTCGGCATCTCCGCCGCCTTCAGATGAGTGGCGATAACGGTCGGGTTGCTCTCGCCGCCCAGCGCGGCGGTGGCCGGTTTCTTATCCAGCTTCGGATATCGTTGCGACGGCACATCATTGAGAAACGTTGCTCCGAGCCATCCCGCGAGGAGGACCGACGAACCACTTACAAAGCAACGAGTATTCATCTAATAGTAAGGGGATGTTGACTATTCCTGCGGGCAGGTTTTGGTTTGTAGCGGGGGAAATAGCAACCACAAAGATGCAACTCACTGCGGCAGAACTTTCAAAAGAGGATTGTCGTCATCCCAGCCAGCCACTAGCTTCGCGGCCCCGAGAGATCTGCCACGGCAGCATCTATCAGCCACTCACTTTCAAATCCCCATGGGCATTTTCAGCAAACCCCGCCTGCGTAGCCACGATCGCCGTGAAGAGATGCCGGAAGGCCTGTGGCTCAAGTGCCCCGATTGCGGTGCCTTGATCCACACCCTCGAACTCAAGCAAAACCTCCACGTCTGCTTGCATTGCAGCCACCATTTCTTGGTCGATTCCCGCGAACGGATCAGCATGTTAGCCGACGCCGCTTCGTTTGAGGAAACGGAGACCGGCTTGATCTCCGCCAACCCACTCGGCTTCCTGGGCTATGCCGAGAAGACCGCCGGCCTTCGTGAAAAAACCGGACTGGATGACGCCGTGATTTGTGGCCGTCTAACGATTCAAGACCAGCGGGCGATGATCGCGGTGATGGATTTCAAGTTCTTCGCCGGCTCGATGGGTTCGGTAGTCGGTGAGAAAATCACTCGCGCCATCGAGATGGCCATCGCCGAGAAACGCGGCATGATCATCGTCTCCGCATCATCCGGCGCACGGATGCAGGAAGGCATGTTGTCGTTGATGCAAATGGCCAAAACCTGCGGCGCACTCGCCCGCCTATCCGAGGCGAAGCTGCCTTACATTTCCCTGCTCACGCATCCCACCACCGGCGGCGTCACTGCCTCCTTCGCCACCATCGGCGACATCAACCTGGCAGAACCCAAGTGCATGATCGGCTTCGCCGGACCGCGGGTGGTTAAGGAAACAACCCACCAGACCTTGCCGCCCGGCTTCCAAACTGCGGAGTTCATGTTAGAGCACGGCTTGATCGACGCCATCGTCCCACGGACGAAACTGCGCGAGCGGTTGGGCACGTTGTTAGGTTACATGATGCCTGAAGAGGTTGAAAGTTGAGAGTTGATGGTTGATAGCAAGAGAAGAGAAAGGGGCTTCGATTTGGCGCTCTCCTCTTCCCATCAACTATCCCTCCCCCGGCGGGGTCACCACCACCACGCGCTCCACGCCGCGTTTGGAAAATTCCTCCCAGTAGCGCTTCTCCCACGCCACGGTACGGGCGCGGCGGTCTTCTTCACTGAGCGCTTCCCATTCCTTGAAGCCGATCGCCCGCGCCAGATCGCGGTCGGAGAGTCTAACTGCCAGCTCGTCCCAAAAGCTCTCGTTACGGAACTCCTCGTAGCATTCATGATAGAAAAGATTTTCCTCGCGCTCTGCCTTCACTCGGAAGCGCTGGCTTTCTTCGTCGAACTCGATCCAGTCGCCCAGCCCCGAGTGACCGGCTTTTTCGAGGATCTTGCTTTCCAGCGTCTCAAATGCGGACACCTGATCGTTCGCGGTTTCCTTCTGGTTCCACGACGCCACGTTGGCGGCGAGACTAACCATTTCCACCAGCGTGGCGAGTTCTTGATCGGAGAGGCGCAAATGCATTCGTGGCGCGAACAAACCACCACCGCGCCCGACCCGCAAGCTTGCAACACTCGGAGCTTGATCTTCGGGAAATCTCCCGGCAGCTTGCCGCCCTGCCCGGCACGAGTAGCTCAGCGGTAGAGCGGTCCGCTTACACCGGATTGGTCGGCGGTTCGATCCCGTCCTCGTGTACCAGTTTCCTTTTTAGAAAAACTGCGGTTTGCCACCCGCTCAACGGTTAGGCGATTTCAGATGTTTGTCGGCGAAGGCGAGATACTGCTGCCAGTCGAAGCTCGTGACGTCGTGCTGGCCGGTCCGTACATGATAGCCGATGCCGCCTTGCACTGAGGTATCTGCGGGTGGCCACGTTTTCGCGGGCAGTCCATCAGCTCCTAACAGCCGGAACACCGGCTCCGCCGCTTTGGCTGCGGCGAACTCGCCTTCCGGGTCGGAATGCTTGTCCTCCAGCGCGCTGGCCACATAAACCGGGCGCGGCGCGATGAGGGAAATCACAAGATGTTGGTCGAACGGTAGCTCGGTGTCCTTGCCGATGTAGTTGCGGAAATTTCGCGCGAACCAGTGCGGAAACACCGTGTTGAGCCGCGTGATGTCCTCGCCGATGCCGCGGTGGAAAAGCTTCGCGCCACCGGCCCCGGACTCGTTGCTGATGACCATCGCGAAGCGCTCATCGCAGGCTCCAGCCCACAACGCCGCCTTGCCTAACCGGGAAAATCCGAACACCGCCACGCGCTTCGCGTCGATGGCTGGCTCCTTCTCTAACACGTCCAAGGCCCGGCTCAAGCTCCACGCCCACGCGGCGATGCAGCCGAAGTTTTCATCACCTTTCTGAAGCTCGGGAAACAGCGACTGCGCCCCGCTTTCGAAATACGGCTGGCGGTCCGCGCAGACGTCTTCCCGATAGATTGTCGCCAGTGCGTAGCCTCTTGCTAGAATTTCATCCACCGGCCATTGCTTGGCATTGATCCCGCGGCTGGCATCGGTGGCGCGGTGGTCTTTCACCGCCGCGAGATCGACGTAGGGCTGCTTGTTGTCTTCCACCCAACTCTCGGTTAGACGGATGCCGGGATCGGCGTGGATCGCATGATTGCCCCAGAAATTCAGGCCGATGATCGCGGGCCGCGGGCCTTTCGCGCCGTTTGGCAGATAGACTAGCAGATCCATCCGTGGCCCCGGCTTGCCGCCCGGATAGATCGCGATCTGGAGCCGCGTCGCCTTGCCGCCGAGTGCTTGCGGATCGCGGTCGAAAACCTCGGAAACTAAGTTCTCCGGCCGTCCCGGATTACGGCCATACATTTCGCGAGTGAAAAACTCCAACAACTCCGGCCGCCGCTTTTCCCGCCATTGCACGGCGGTGGTGATTTTGCTGCCGTCTGCGGCGACGAGTGGATCGGGTAAATCCGCACCAGAGCCTTGGGTGATGCTATCGCCGATGCAGACGACGTTGACTGGCGCTTTGTAGTTGGCGGGTTTGATGGGGTCCATCGGTCCGGCGGCGTGGGCGTGGATGGAGAAAAGGGTGGCGAGATAGAGAATTCGGATTTTCATGGGGATGGTGAAACGGCGTTGGCTGGGGGGGATCTTTCGCGAAGGTCGGCAGCTCATTTTTGAAACAGTGATCTTGCCAGCGCTGCGAAACCTTGCAAATCTGCCGTTAGTTTCAGCACTGTAAATCTATCTGATATGTCATTGCCATCATCTTCTATCAGCCACGAGTTTCTCGCCATCGACGAGGGCTTGGCGAACTTGCTCCACGTCAACGAAGCCGCCCCATCTAACGATTGGACGGTGCCCGTAGGTCACCCGCAGGCGCGGGACATGCAGTTGGTGGGAAACGGGCGGGTGCTCATCGGCCATCATCATGGGTGGTCGGAATTTGAGATCGCCTCGGGCAAGGTGGTTTCGGAATTCACCGGCTACGAGGGTGTTACTGCGGTGCGCCGCCAGCCGGATGGGCACACCCTGGTGGCCGGCGTGGACATCGCGGGCGTGACCGGCGTGGTGATCTTGGAGTTAGATAAAACGAACGTTGAAATCCACCGCGCGATTTATCCCGGCGACTACGTCCGGCTGATCCGCCAAACGGCGCAAGGGACGGTGCTGATGTCGTGCAATGACCGCATCCGCGAGGGCGACCGGCAGGGTAATTATCTCCGCGAGTTTCCCGTCGAGGGCTTCAAACATGCGTGGAAATCCGTGCGACTGGCGAATGGCAACTTGCTCGTCTCCGGAGGCTACGGTGCCTTCATGGTCGAGCTGGATCCAGCCGGCGAGGTGATCCGCAAGTTCGGCGGCAAGGATCAGGTGGCACCGGAGGTAAATCCGTTTTTCAGTGCGATGTTCCAGCTTCTTCCTAACATGCACATCATCCTCGCGAACTGGCAGGGCCACGGCGAAGGCTTCGGCGGCTCCGGCGTGCAGTTGATCGAGTTCGACGCGCGCGGTGAAATCGTCTGGCAGTGGAGCGATGCGAGCCGCATTTCCTCGCTGCAAGGCGTGCTCGTCCTCGATGGTCTGGACACCTCAATGCTCCACGACGAGCGTGAGGGAATCGTTGTTCCGTTAGTCCATTAAGCGGCGGTCCGGCAAGCTCGCGCCATCCACCCAACTTCCTTCTACCAGAATCTGGCGGAAAATCTTCGGCACGCCACGGGTACCGTCGTTGATGAGCGAGTTGAGCATCAGGAATCCGACGCGCCCGATCTCCTCGGGTTGTTGGTCGATGCCGGCATCCACCGAGGTGTCGAGCAAGGTGGTGACGGCGAGCGCGACGTCCTCCGGCACGCGGATGCCCATGGAATTCAGCAGGTGCGGCACCTCGGCCATGTTGGTGAAAATCGCGTCGGCTTTGGTTCTCTTAAGCCATGCCGCAAGCGCCTTCTTGCGGGCCGACTCGGAAAATTTATTCATCGCGAATACCGGCAAGCGCGCGGACTCCACGACCTGCCGCTGTGCCATGAGATAGCCGCCTTCGAAGAGGTGGCCGCATTGCTTCAGATCCACTTCGTCCGCCACGAAGCCGATGCGGCTGTAGCCGCGTTTCTGGATTTCCTCAAACGCGGGCATTGTGTTAGCCACTTGGTCGGCGGTCACCAAGTGGGTGCGCGGGTTTTGCAGCGAGCGGCCGAAGCGGACGACGGAATACTCGCCCCACGGGAGATCGCCCCAATCCGGGTGCGGGCGTTGCGGCGGAAGTAGCAACCCACGGATGCCGCGGGTTGCTAGTATCTGATGGAGCCGATGCGGTTTGTAGTGACCGCCGAGTTGGAATTCTTCCAGCCGATAGCCAAACTTTTCAGCAGTGGCGGCGGCACCCTTCCAATAAAAATCGAACTCCTTGTGGCTCCGCAGAGCTGCGGGTTCATCCCACGCGTTGATCCACCCGATCGAGGCCGTGGTCGGCGCGGTGGATTTGCCTTTCCGATAGTTGGCCAGGGCGGTCAACATCGGGTCCGGGCGATAGCCCATTTCCTCAGCGGCTTGCCGGATTTTCTGGCGCACCACCAGCGAGATCCGCGGGTGTTCGCGCAGTGCCAGCGAGACGGTCACATGGCTCACGCCGATTCTCTTGGCGATGTCTCGCAAACTCACGCGCGCGGGTCTGGAGTCGGGTTTCGGCAAGGCTTGGAAATACCAGTGTAACTCGTGCTTGCCTAGAGCTTCCATCAAGTCATCGCCTTGCGCTGGACCGCGTCGCGCCCGGGAGCCATCACCGGCATGATCGCCCTGCGTGCCCATCACGAGACCACCAAGGCAACGACCGACACCCTCATCCGCTTGAGATTGTTACCACTCGGTTACACTGTGTTACCGTTTCCTCGTTGACGGGGAAAACTTTTTAGTCAAGGATCACGAAGTAATCGCAAAATACGCATGTTTACAAAAAATACCCGTCCCTAACACCCCATGAAACCTAACTACATCTGCAACGCCACTTCCTTCAAAGGCATGGCGCTCACCGTGGCCGTCGTCTCCAGCCTCGGCTTCAGCCCGGCGAAGGCCAGTTCCACCGACATCGACGGCGACGGCATCGCCAATCTCGTCGATCCCGACGTGGACGGTGACGGCATCCTCAATGGTAAAGATCGCAATGTGGACGGCGGCATTTGCCTCAGAGGCCCGTTCAAGGGCAAGTTCGTCGGCGACCATTTGGCCAACGACGATCCCAGCGAGAAAGACATCGACGGCGACGGCTTGAAGGACTCTGCCGATAGCGAACTCGACATTGATGGCGACGGCAAAAAAGACGATTCCGCAAAGGAACTCGACATCGACGGCGACGGTCGCAAGGACGATTCTGACACGGAGACCGACATTGACGGCGATGGTCGCCGCGATGATGGCGGCAACGAGTTGGACATCGATGGCGACGGCAAACTCGACGACGACAGCGATGAGCTGGACATCGACGGCGACGGCACTCGCGACGATGGCGATCTCGAAACAGACATCGACGGCGACGGCCGCGACGATGATGCCGCCGACGAAGCCGACATCGACGGTGACGGTCAGCTAGACGACTCCGCCGAGGAAACTGACATCGACGGTGATGGCGAGTTAGACGATTCCGCCGAGGAAACAGACATCGACGGCGACGGCCGCCACGACGACTCTGCGGAGGAAACTGACATCGACGGCGACGGGCATGATGACGACACCGATGACGACATGGATGGCGATGGCCACCGCGGTGACGACGACGCCGACGCTGACGGAGACGACCGCGACGACGAAACCGAAGATGGCGACCACGGCGGCGGCCACAACGATGGCGAAAGAATCGTAGTTCCCGACTAACCAAAGTCTATCAATCCGAACTGAGAAATTTCAAAAACGATTCACGACCGGGGTTCTTGCATTGCAGGAGCCCCGGTTTTTTCCATAGCTATCAGGCCATGAAAACGACGCCTCATCATCCTTGGTTCATGTTGTTGCTGGGATTGCTCCTCGGCGGTGGAGTGGTACACACTGGCTGGGTTTTGCGCAGCAGCAGGAAACCCGCTCTATCAGACGCCCGCGAACCCACCGGCGACAGCGGCGGTCGCGCGGCGAAGTCCCGGCGGTCTTCATCGGCCACAACCAGCCATCCGCAGGGCGGCGGGAGGATCGAGGAAAAGGCGCGCTCGCTGGCGGCGAAAGATCCGCAGGATGCGTGGCGGCAGTCGCTGGCTATTCAAAATTTCGCGGAGCGCACGGAGTTTCTCAGTGGTTTGATGCGGGAGTGGGGCAAGCAGGATCCCGCCGCCGCGCTTGAAATGGCGGGCACCTTGGCAGCGGGATCGCTCAAGCAAGCCGCGTTCGACGCCGCCTGCGCCGGCTGGGCATCGGCGCACCCGGAAGCCGCCGCTAAGTGGGCCACCAGCCATCTAACTGGCCCGCTGGCCGGAGAAGCCTTCGGCTCGATCGCCAAGGAATGGTCGGCGAACGACCCCGCCTCCGCTGCCGTCTGGGCCGCCTCATTGCCTAATGGAGTGCTTGCCGAAACTGCGACCAGCGAGGTCATCAGCGCATGGGTGGAGCGGGATCCACAAGCCGCGATCACTTGGATCGATTCCTTTGCCGACGCCGAAAAACGGACTGCGGCCTTGGGCACCTTGGTCACGGAATGGAGCGCACAATCGCCCGAGGATGCCGCCCGCTGGGTGGACTCGCGGCTAGGAAAACCGGAAGCTGGCGACCTCGCAGAAGCACTCGTCGGAGCGTGGGGTGCCCAAGATCCGCAAGCCGCATCCGCGTGGGTGATGACTCTCCAAGGCGATCTCCAAAGCAGCTCCGCCGCCACCCTCTTGTCGCTCTGGGCGAGCAGTGACCCGCAAGTCGCGGCCAACTGGGCAGCCCAATTTCCCGAAGGCGAGACCCGCACCGAAGCCATTCCGGCGATCGCCGAAACGTGGGCCGCCTCCGAGCCGGAAAAAGCCATCGCCTGGACCCTGAGCTTGCCCGATTCTCCCGAGCAGCGCGACGCACTCGACGACTCCGTTAGAACATGGACCACCCTCGCCCCCGCCGCTCTGGGAAAATGGGTGGAACAACAACCGTCTAACGAAGCCACCGATCACCTACGCACGACCGCCGCCGTGGCACTGGTCGAATCCCACCCCGAGGATGCCCTCACGATGGCGTCAAAAATTTCCGAGCCAAGCCAGCGGGACGATGCTTACGCCCATCTGCTAAGACGCTGGGTCCGCGACGATTCCTCAGCCGCCGAGGCATGGATCGCTCAAGCCAAGCTATCGCCCGCCGTGATCGAACGGTTGAAGCACCCGAAGAGATGATCGAGACGAGAGCGGCCAGTGAGTGAAACCGAAAATGGTAGTAACCCCAAGGCGGGGCGATCTCCGAATCGCCCACGGGTGGTTCCGGCTTGGGGACGGGAAGGCACTTGTGATGTCGCCCTTTCCGTCGGCCCATCCACGGAGCGCCAATCTGACCCGTTGTTTGGTCTGTGGGGGAAGGCCGCAAAGCCATGCGGCGACTTGATCAGAAGCCGAAATTTTCATGCTCGAGATCGAGCGGGCGGTAGTTCGATTCGCCGTTGCTGGCCGATTGGATGGCTCTCAGAAAGTATCCGGCATGAGTTTTGTCTCTACTTCAGACATCCTGATCCGGTCGGAAAATGATTTGGCGCGTTTTAGGTCTGGCTGAGTGGGTGGGTCAGACGAGCTGATAGATGAAGCGGTGGCCGGTTTCGGGAGTTGGTAGTGGTCAATTCGTCGAGAAACCAGGTCACCTGGCGGTCCTTGGAAAGACGACTTACGACGGGATTGCTTCGAATTGCCCCCTCGGGCATTCCGGGTAACAAGAGTTGTGGCATGGTGCGGATTGGGTTTCGCTTCCGTGCTGCGGAAGACGCGGTTTGCGCCCAATCATTTTCCGAGCCGCCTACGAAAAATCAAGGATCCGGCGCAACCGGATCAGGATGTCTGCAGTTAGGGAACAAACTGTTACCGGCCCTGATCCCCATCAGCCGGTGGCGGCTCCGGTTTGTCATGCGGTGGCGGCGGTGGGAAATCCTCCGCGGAAAGCTTGTGATCCCCGTTTCGGTCGATGGACTCGAACCGATCCTCCTGCTCGTCCTCGGTTAGGTTTTTGACCGCCGGCCCTTTGCGGAATTCTTCGAATGACAACGCACCGTCGCCATCGAGGTCGAGCTTGCGGTTGATCTGGCCGGGTTGGTCGCCGTCGTCCGGGCAATCCTCTTCGCCGCGCTTGGAGTGGGGCTTGCCGTCAGGGTGTTTGAAGGGGGGGGTCGGCTTATCCTTGGGGGTGATCACGCCGTCGCCATCGGTGTCGAGCCGGCGGAAAACCTCCTGCTGTTTTTCCGCAGACAGCTTTTTGAAAAGTTGGCCGGCTTTGAATTCCTCGAAACTGATGCCGCCGCTTTTGTCGGAATCGAGTTCCCACAGGCGCTTGAGTGGCTGGTCGTGGCCATCGCGTTTTTTGCCTAACCGCCCGAGTTCGTCACGGCTCAACTTGGCGTCGGCATCCTTGTCTAGGCGCTTGAAGACACTTGACCGTTTTTCCTCGGGCAAGTTCATGATCCGCGGCATGGCGTCGAATTCTGCTTTGGAAATGAAGCCGTCTTTGTCGGTGTCTGCGAGTTTCCATGCTT
>JAYTEI010000486.1:0-4858 GCA_043735445.1 Akkermansiaceae bacterium
AACGACATGGCCCTCAAACCAAGCAGCCTTCCCGCTGCCGCCCGCACGATCGTCCAAAACGCTGGGATCCAGCCCGAATATGCCGGCATCAAAGCGCAGGTTCCCCTGCCGCCTCGCCAGATGGTCAACGATTCCGACATCGCCATCGTTTATCAAGGCACCTGGACTGCAGCCGGCGGTCGCAAGCTGGGCGATTACGAAAACGACGTCCACCACACCGGCACCAACGGCGATTCGGCCACCTTCACCTTCCACGGCTACGGCATCGAATACCTCACCGAGTTCAATAAAAACGAAGGCGACGTCGCCATCTCCATCGACGGCACTCTGGTGGATACCATCAACTGCCAGACCCCGGATCTGATCGCGCAAAAAGTCGCCTATCGTCACACATGGCCCGAGGCGGGTGCCCACGTCATCAGAATCGAAAAAAAATCCGGCGGCTTCCTGCTCCTGGACGCCTTCCAGATTTTTAATCGTCCTCCCCGCTGACCCTTACCTAGCCCATCCTTGCCTACCACTCATGAAACCTACCCTCCTGCTCCTCACTGTTTTACTCACATCCCCACTTGGTGCCGCGCCCGCTCCGATCGAGGTCATTGACGTGCCGATTGCCGACGGCCCCTGTCAGCCAAACTGGAAATCTCTTGGCGATAATTTCAAACGACCCACCTGGTGGCGGGAGGCCAAGATCGGCATGTGGCTCCACTGGGGGCCCCAGTCGGTGGCCGAAGATGGCGACTGGTATGCCAAATGGATCTACATGCCTAAATATGCATGGGGAAACTACAAGGGTGTCTATCAAGATCACCTTCAACGCTTCGGTCATCCAAGCGAGTTCGGCTACAAGGATATGCTCCCGCTGTGGAAGGCGGAAAAGTGGGAACCCGAAAAGCTGATGGCCCTCTACAAACGCGCCGGGGCCCGCTATGTAATCGGACAGGCCATGCACCACGATAACTTCGATTTGTGGGACTCGAAATATCAGCCTTGGAACTCGGTGAAGATCGGTCCGCACCGCGACATCCTCGGCGGATGGAAGAAAGCGGCGGCCGCCCAAGGGATACGGTTCGGTATCGCGTTCCATGGCGACTACTCGCTCTGGTGGTATCAACCGGCATTTCTCTCCGACCTCGACGGGCCGAAAAAAGATCAACCCTACGACGGCGCACAAAACTACGATGGGAAACAGACCTGGTGGAAGACGTTGGGCCTAAACCTGAAAGATCTCTATGGCATCGACCTCAAGGACGAGGTCGTCGTGCCGGCGACGTGGAAAGACGGCGAGACCGCCTATCGGATGAGCGACCCTCTTAGCCACGGGATCCCCAATGGGGACCTCCAAAAGAACCGCGAGTTCGCGGTCTGGTATGCCACCAAATGGACTCGGCGAGTCGTCGATGCCATCGACCAATTCTCCCCCGACTTCATCTATTTTGACGGAGGAGGCAGCTATCCGTTCTGCGGCTCGGGCACGGGCAAGGGTCTCCGCGCCGACGCCACTGCGCGCGTCATCGCCCATCTCTATAACACCAACATCAGCAAAAATGGCGGCAAGCTCGACGCCATGGCATTTACCAAAGGAAACGAGGACTCCCGTGCGGTCGCGGTCAACATCGAGTCCAGCGTTCCGAAGACCATCAAACGCGACCAACCGTGGCAAACTGAGAATGGCCTGGGCGAGTGGTTCTACAAGGCGGGCACTTTCTACGATAGCGGGATGGTCATCCATCAAATGCTGGAGGCGGTCGCCAAGGATGGAAACTATGTGATCAACATCCCGCTCAAGCCTTCCGGTGAACTCGATCCCGGTGCCGAGCAGACCCTCAAAGACATGGGCGACTGGATGGAGCTCAACAGTGAGGGAATTTACGGTTCCGGCGCATGGGATGTCTGGGGCGAAGGCAGCGTCGTCATGGGCGACGGTAATCTCGGCAAGGGTCAGGCACAAACCCCCTACACGGCAAAAGACATCCGCTTTACCACCAAGGACGGCGCGGTCTATGCATGGCTCATGGCGTGGCCTCAGGATGGCAGGGTGGTCATCCGCTCACTCGGTTTGGCAGCCGGCAATATCTCCCAGGTCACCCTCCTCGGATCGAAGGATCAAATACTCTGGAAACAAACCGCCGATGGCCTGGAAGTAACCCTTCCCTCCACAGCACCCTGCAAGTTCGCCTACGGACTAAAAGTAACGGGGACCAATCTGAAAGCAGCCAATTGAGGTTACCCCGAATCGACGGACACGAGTTGAGCCACTAAAGAAAGATTCAACGATGAAGAACCAAGGAGGTATGAACCGACCACATGGGTTACAAGTTGACCGGAGATATGGGTTACACATCTAACTGGGCGGATGCCTTGGAAAAATGCGTCATCGATGGATCAAAAACAGCAATTTGTGAGTTTGCCGGGGAGCGGAGCCTGTCGCCAGCCAAGGATCACCGCGTGCCTGGGACCGCCATCTCCAGGGTGAACACGGAATCGGAGGCGGTGATAAAGAGGGTTTTCAGGTCCGGGCCGCCGAAGGTGATGTTGGCGGTCCAGGATTTGGGGACGGGGATTTCGCCGAGCTTCTTGCCGTCTTTGTCGAAGACGGTGACGCCTTTGCCGGTGAGGTAGATGTTGCCGGCGCTGTCGCGGGTCATGCCGTCGGAACCCATTTCGCAGAAGAGCTTGCGGTGGGTCAGGGTGGCGTCTTTGGCGATCTCGTATTGATAGGTTTTCTTCGCCCCGTTGTCGGCGACGAAGAGCAGCTTGCCATCGGGCGAGCCGATGATGCCATTGGGCTCGACGAGGGTGTCATCGGCGATGAGGGGAACCTTCGCGCCTTTGGGGAGGTAGAAGACGCGCTGATGTTCCTGATCCGGTTTGTCACGGCCCTGCCAGTAGGGGCGCTTGTAAAACGGATCGGTGAAATACATGCCACCGGCGGGATCGACCCAGACGTCGTTGGGACCGTTGAAGTTTTTCTGGTCGTAGTTGTCCAGCAGGACGGTGACCTTCTTGGTTGCCGGATCGATGCGCCAGAGCTGGCCTTTTTCATCAGCACAGGCGATGAGTTGGCCTTCGCGGTCGAAGTCGAGGCCGTTGGAGCGGCCGGCGGGTTTCATGAAGTCCTCGACCTTGTTGGTGGCGGCGGTCCACTTGAGGATGCGGTCGTTAGGTTGGTCGGTGAAATAGATATCGCCCTTGGAATCGACGGCGGGGCCTTCGGTGAATCGGTAGCCGTCGGCGACGAGTTTGAGTTCCGCACCGGGGGCGGTGGGGATTTGGGCGTGGGTTAGAGTGGTGGCAAGGAGGGAGAGGAGGATGGGTTTCATGGGTTTTTGAGGGACGATGGAAATTGGACGCGCGGGCGAGACGCCCGCGCGCCTTGATCTCACAGGGCGGTGTAGAGGATGTCCTTGAACTGGATTTGCATCGGAGAACCGGCGTGGAGCTGGAGGGCGAGAACTCCCTTCTTGGCTCCTTCGGCGGTTTCGTCGGTGACATCGACGGTGGCCTTGCCGTTGATGAACTGTTGGATGTGGTTGCCTTTGACGACGACGCGATACTCATTCCAATCGTCCTTCTTGATCGCGGCTTGAATATCGTCGCTCTTGCCGGTTTCACCGGTGACTTCGATCTTGGGTTTCGAGGGTTCGGCACCTTGGGTGATGGTGACTTTCTGACCGCGCTGGGCGAGAATGCCGCGGCCTTTTTCCTCGTAGAGGATGCCGCTGTAGGTGGTGCCGTATTCGAGGTCTGCCTGATAGCCGCCGACGACGAAGTTCTTGGCATCGACGATTTTGCTGCGGAACTGGAGGCCGCTGTTGACGAAGCCCTTGGCATCGCCGGGTTTCATCTTGTATTGAAAGGTGATCTCGAAATCCGCCACGTCGCCGCCTTTCCAGATGAGGAAGGTGTTGCCGGTAGCCGGTTTTTCTGCAGTGGTGCGGCCGGTGATGACGCCGTCCTGGACGGACCAGAGATCGGGATTGCCTTCCCAGCCGGTGAGATCTTTGCCGTTGAAGAGGGGCTTCGGTGCGGCGTGGGCGAGGGTGGGAAGTAGCGCGAGGAGGAGGATGGATTTCATGGATGGGAGAGAACTACGGGAGGGTGGAGGGGATTGTTTCCGAGGGCGATGGAAAGACGGTGATTCGGGCGAAATAAATTTCGCGGTCCAATAAGAAAGCCCCGGCTCGCGGGTGCGGGCCGGGGCTTGAATTAGTTATTCAGAGGATTACGCGGTGGCCGCGTCCTCGTCGTCTTCGAAGGTTTCCTTCGGAGCGATGACGGGTTCCGGCTCCTCGACGGTGAATTCAAACTCCGCCTCGCGGTGGTGATAGAATCCGGTGCCGGCGGGGATCAAGTGACCCATGATGACGTTTTCCTTGAAGCCGCTAAGGTAATCGACGCGGCCCAAAGTCGCTGCTTCGGTGAGGACACGGGTGGTGTCTTGGAACGAGGCCGCAGAGATGAACGAATCGGTTTCCAACGAGGCCTTGGTGATGCCTAGCAGGACCGGCTCGCCTTCGGCAGGCTTGCCGCCGTTAGCCACAATCGCGGCATTGACGCGCTTGAAGTTAGAACGGTCGATCTGGTCACCCCAGAGGTACTGGTCGGCGTCGCCCGGGTCGGTGATTTTCACCTTGCGGAGCATCTGACGAACGATGACTTCGATGTGCTTGTCGTTGATTTCCACGCCTTGGACGCGGTAAACGGACTGGACCTCATTGACCAAGTGCTCTTGCAGCTCCTGGGCTCCGCACGCTTCTAGCAAATCTTCCGGCGACACGGGGCCTTCGGTGATTTGATCGCCGCGTTTCACTTGGTCGCCTTCGGTGACGACGATGTGCTTGCCCATCGGGACCAA
>JAYTEI010000487.1:0-4855 GCA_043735445.1 Akkermansiaceae bacterium
GTGCAGACGACAATTTGGACATCCAGCACTTCGTCGAAGACTCCGGTCACTGCCATCGTGAGCTCGGGCAGATAATTCGTCTCGATCCAAACCTGATTGATTTCGCCGGGAACCGAGATCGATCCCACGTCATCCTCGACTCCCAACCAACGCGCGGCGCGGAACCACCGCTGGAACGCGTCATTGCCAACCATCGCACGCAGCGCATCGCAGACTTCATTCCAACCGCCGATTTCCGACTGGAATTCTTCAATTCCATCCGCTCTTTCCTGCGTTGCCACTTCTTCCGGTTCCATTTGCGATGAGTTTTTGAAAAATTATTTGACCCGGTCCGATACCAACTCCCCAGTGTGGCCCAACCGGCGAGGTGGAAAAGATGGACAGCTAAAAGCGCTCCTGGAAAAGTTTTTTGCAGCCGTCTAACTGATGCTCGCCACGGGCCGTATTCCACAAGCGTTCCACGGCTAAATTTTTTAAAAATCTTGACCTCGATTTGCTTCGCCTTTCTGAAGTATCAGCCAAGTGGTTTTTCGAGGATTTGACGCTCTTGATTGAAAACAAGGCAGTTGCCATGTGACAATTTCGTTTCCGAAGCACATGCGGTCGGAATCGGAACAGTGAAACCTCTTAGCCCGCTGGAATCAAAGGAATGCGTGGAATAGCCGTTAGCGAGCTGCGGCAGCGGGGGGGCCTGAGCTCTTGAAACACAGGGCGACGGCGACGGTGATCAGTGTGCCGGCCATGATCCGCCAGGGGAACTCAATCACCGGCAGCCAGGCGAAATTCTTGTAAAGTTCCCGGCCTGTCACCATTTTCCAGACGTCGTTAGGAAGATTGCTGAGGTAGGCGACGAAAATAATTCCCGCAATCATCGCGATCAGGTTCCCAACCTCGCTGCCGCGCGTTTTTGTGAACAGCGCGACGATGAAGATCCCTAGCAGCGAGCCGTAGGTGTAGCCGAAGCTTCCCAGGATGATGCCGATGATGCTCAGCCCCGGGTTGTGCGCTTTTACGAATGCGGTCGCCAGCCCCACGAGGATCAGCACAACCGCGAAGGCGACGGTGCTCAGCTTGATGACGCGCACCCGCGCCTGATCGTCCGCGGGGGTGTTGAACCAGCGGAAATGGAAATCCCGCGAATAACTGGTGGCTAGAGAATTCATCGCCGTGCCGAGCGAACCCATCGTCGTCGCTAACACCCCAGCCACGACCAAGCCGCGCAGGCCACCGGGCATCACATCGACCACGAAGTAGGGGAAAATCCGCGTACTGTCCGGCGTTCCTTTGGCAGTTACTGGCAGCAGCGGATCGTGCATCACATGGCCATAATAGACTGATAGAAGAATCCCGATGGTTAGAACGGCGTAGGTCACCGGGATATCGGCGAGTCCTGATAGAATGGTGGCCACCGCGCTCTGGCGCTTGTTTTTCGCGGTGAGCATCCGCTGCACCATATCCTGATCCGTGCCGTGCGTCGCCAAGGTCACAAACAACGAGCCGAACAACGCCGCCCACACCGTGAACTCGCTTTCCAGCACGCTCTTGATGGCCCCCCACGCGGAGCCGTATTGATTCACAAATTTCGCGGTCGGCGGCACGTCGCCTTGCCATTCCCACAGCTTCAGGTCGTGCGCGCCGGTCAGGTGGCTTTTCGCGCCCTCCCAGCCGCCGGGAATGTGCCCTAGCAGATACCACACCGAGAAGCCGAGTGCGCCGAACAGCACCGCGATCTGCAACACGTCCGTCCAGATCACCGCCTTGATCCCGCCGATGGCGGTGTAGGCCGCAGTTAGAATGGTGATCAGCACCAGCGCCCCGCCGGTCACCCAGAATTGCTCCCAAGTGCCGAGCGGCCGCTGCGGGTTGAGCTGGTTCCAGATCACCACCATCAGCAGCGTCGGCACCCACAGCCGCGAGCCGCTGGCCAGCGAGCGCGTCACCAGGAAGATCGCGCTGGCCATTCTGCGGGTGCGCGGACCGAAACGGATTTCGAGAAATTCGTAAATGCTCACCACATCGTGTTTGTAAAACGCCGGGATAAACACCGCGCTCACCACCACCCGCGCCAAGAGGTAGCCGACCATCAACTGCGCGTAGGTATAATTCCGCAGCCGGAAGCCCTCGCCCGGCGTCCCGAAAAACGTCCCCGCGCTGATCTCCGAGGCGAGGATCGACGCCAGCACCGCCCACCACGGGATCGACCGGCCGCCCAGCGCGAAGTCCGCCACGTTGTTGTTCCGGCGGCTGAAATGCCAACCGATGCCGATGATGATGGCGAAATAAATTCCAATGATGATCAGATCCAAGGCGACGGCCGGCATGGACGTGACGCTAATGGACCCGGCGGTCGTTCCAAGCGCATTGTTGGGGACTCCCCACTGTCACCCGTTCATGTGGTGGACGCCTTCTCAGCCCGGCTGTTATATTTTTTAAATGAAACCCCTCCTCCTCCTCCTCGGCCTCACCACGCTCGCCCTTCTTCCCGCTGGTGCGCAGGATGATCGCCCCGTCATCAGTGACCGCGATGCGCCCAAGGAAACCGTCCCAGCTAACCATCTCCCCACCCTCTGGATCGCCGGTGATTCCACGCTCCACTCCAATGCGCCGATGCGCGGCTGGGGCCAGGACCTCGGCACGTTCTTCGATCCGACAAAAATCAACGTCGCCAACCGCGCCATCGGTGGCCGCTCGGCGCGGACGTTTTTCAGCGAAGGCCGTTGGAAGGAAATCCTCGACGCGATTCAGCCCGGCGATTTCGTGATCATCCAGTTCGGCCACAACGACGTGGGCCCGCTCGACGTGCGCGGGAAATTCCGCGGCTCACTCAAAGGCATCGGCGACGAAACTGAAAAAATCACCAAGCCGGACGGTAGCACTGAGGACGTCCATTCCTACGGCTGGTATTTGCGGGAAATGGCCCGCAGTGCCCGCGATAAAAAGGCCAAGGTCGTCCTTTGCTCGCCCGTGCCGCACAAGAAATTCGATGCCGAAGGAAAATTCATCCACGACTGGCAGGACTACCGCGGCTGGGTCGAGTCCTGTGCCAAGTCCGAGTACGCGGCCTACCTCGATCTAGCCGATGCCATCGGCAACGCCTACGACAAGCTCGACCAATCCACCGTCGAAAGCTACTTCGCCGACAAAGGCACCCACACCAGCGCCGCCGGTTCCCTCTTCAACGCCAGGACCGTCATCGCCGGCCTCCGCGCCATCCCCACCGCGCCGTTAGACGGCTTTCTTAACACCGCCGGCAAGGAAATCCTGGAGGAGCGTTAGAGAAAAGCCGAAAGTCTGAGAGGCACCGTCACGCGGTGATGTTTGGTTCGTTGCTTCGCGCTTGTGGCGGGCGCGTCAGTTGCTTTCACTTGCCGCATGACTCGCCCCGATGGCCGCCAGCCCGACCAACTCCGCCCGATTTCCTTCGTCCCGAACGTGGCCCCCTACGCCACCGGCTCGGTGCTCGTTTCCTTCGGCGATACCCGCGTGATTTGCTCCGCCACCATTGAGGAAGACGTGCCGCGCTGGATGCGCACCCAACGCGTCGAAGGCGGCTGGCTAACAGCCGAATACTCGATGCTGCCGTACTCGACCCTAGAGCGCAAACCGCGCGATATTTCTCGCGGCAAGCTCGATGGCCGCTCGTCGGAAATCCAACGCCTCATCGGTCGTGCGCTGCGCACTTGCGTCGATTTGAAAAAAGTCGGCCAGCGCACCGTGTGGATCGACTGCGATGTCCTCCAAGCGGATGGCGGCACCCGCACCGCCTCGATCACCGGCGGTTGCGTCGCCATGGCCATCGCCTTCAACAAGCTCTTCGCCGCAGGCAAGCTCAAGCAATTCCCGATCAAGAAACTCGTCGCCGCCGTTTCCGCCGGCGTCTATCAGGGCGTGCCAGTCCTGGATTTAAACTACCCGGAAGACAAGGACGCTTCGGTCGATTTCAACGTGGTGATGACTGAGACTTCCGAGTTTGTGGAAATCCAAGGCAGCGGCGAGGAAGCCGTTTTCTCCGGTGAGGAAATGTCCGCCATGCTCGATCTATCACGCAAGGGCATCGCGGAAATCATCTCCCTGCAAAAAGCCGCTATTCTAACTGCCGACCGCGCCGCCCCGGCGGATCTCGCATCGCTGGCCGCAGCGTTTGGGCGATAGAGAAATTTCCGCGTTAGGTTACGAATTCGCGGACTGATTCGTTAATCATCACTTCCCCCTCGTTTCGGGCTGACGAGGCGAATCATTTCCCCTCATTTCGAAACCCTTTCCCCCTACCCGCTGGACCCTCGTTTAGCGAGCAGTGGCGGATGGCGATGCAAATGCATTTACTGCCCTTTCCTCGCTGTGTGAGACGTACGATCGGCCCCTTCTACCCCAAGTTTCTTAAAGTCTAACAAAACTCGCCTATTTTCAGCTTAAATTGGGCGTTTTTGGGGCTGAAATCGACATAACTGTTGATGATTTCTTGAAAAGCCGTTTCGTAGTGCCTGATGGTTAAAGATTTGTCTTACAGGTTGCTGGCCTGCCTTGCGATCTGTTGCGCGGGCTTTTCCGCAGCAACCAAATTAAGCGCACGCCATTAATGCACCTCGTTGAAGATTACCGAAATGCGGAGTGGCAGCCGCGCCAGCGGGGGGGGGGCGCCTCGCTCGGCAACGCCACCTTGCCTGCTGGCGATTCCCGCCGCTTCGTCAAGGCCGTCGAGGAACCAATCAATGGCCACAATCGATTGTTAGACGGCACGCTCCCCGCGGCCGGACTCAAGCCCGTGGTCAGCCTCGCCGCAGGCTTCGCCTCCCAGCAAAACCTCACCCGACTCCGCGAGTTCGGTTACTCCTATTTGATCAATCTCACCCGTGGC
>JAYTEI010000488.1:0-2151 GCA_043735445.1 Akkermansiaceae bacterium
CTGAAACAAGGGAGCCCGCTCATTCCTAAAAATCCAAATTGGACGAGATCAACCCCTCTGAATTTTCCGATCATCAGGCCGAACAGCACCATCTGGTGCGATCCGCCATTCGCGGGCTCGTTCGAATACAAAGTGGCTCCGGGTAGAAAAGAACGGCTGGCCAGCATCACCCTGCCCAAAGGGTTCGGTTCGAAAATCGTGGTGCTTGCCCAACCGTCCGCCGGAGGAGCGCTTCAAACAGTCGGCACCTACAACTCCGGAACCAAAATCAACCTCCTGGCCAAGTCCGGCCTCAAAAAGGGAACCAAGTCGGTGTTGATCCGGGGCATCAAGCCTACAGTGGATCTTAAGAAAAAAGCTCCCTACCCGGTTGGGTTGACCTTTACGGGACTGAGTCAATCGGCAGCCAAACTTCTCATCAAAGGGAAGTAGTGGGTCCCTTGAGCAGTTCTTCCAAACCGATCCCCGTGCGCCGCAGGTCCATCGCGCTGCTTGGCGGTTTTCTCGCCCTTTCCCTGGCGGGAAATGTGGCTCAATTGGCGTTTCGCGGAACGTTGCCGAAGCCCTCGTCTGCGGCGGCTTCACGTGAAGTTCGGCTACCTGCGGGCATCGGGAAATCAAACCGTGAGGACGTCAGGGATTTTGAGAGGCACCTCACGGCTGGGAGGGACACGCCCGGAGGGATTCGTCCAAATGCAAAATTGCTGGAAAGGTGGGCCCGGGTAGATGTAGCCGCCGCACTGCATTTCGCCCAAGCCAACTTTGAGGGGGTGAACCGCTCCGAGATGCTCGCGGTCATCGTCGGAGTTTGGGCCGAAACGGAACCCGAGCAAGTCGCCCGCTGGTTCGAGAACACCAATCCCTCTCAGAATGGCGATGAAGTCGCCCATGCGTTGATTTCAGCCTGGGGCATGACGGATCCGGCCAGGGCGGCAAAATGGATCGATGACTTGTCCGATTCTTCCATCCGGGCCAGCGTCTCCGAGGTGTTAGCCGGAATCTGGGCCGAACAGAACGGCAGCGCGGCTGTCGCCTGGGCTGCGCGCGTGGCTTCCAATGGAGATATGGGTGCCACATTTCACATCGCCCTAGAAGCTTGGATAGCGGTCAATCCTCAAGCGGTCCGCCAATATCTGACAACCTTGGCCGACCCGGTTATTGCCCTGGAGGCGCATCGGGTCTTCGGCGCGGAACTGGCCGCCACGAACCCGGCTGAGGCGTGGGACTTCGTTCATCAAATCGCGGACGAAACCACGCGCCGGGAGACGGCAGTGTCGGTCATGGACATCCTGGCGGACCAGACGCCCAGTCTCGCTGCGCACATGATTCAGGAAGAACCAAATGAAACCACCCGGACGGAAATGACGCGGACGCTGTTGAGCAAATGGGCAGCCTCAGACCTGGAAGCTGCCTCGCGATGGCTAATGTCGATGCCGGCCGGTGCCATCCATGAGGCGGGGATTGAAACCATGACTGAACAGTTGGCGGATTCCGATCCCGCGCGATCACTCGACTGGGCACTTAAAATCAGATTTCCGCGAAAGCGGCTTGCAGCGGTCGAAACCGCATTGTTCTCGCTGGCGGAAAGGGATGTGGATGCCGCTATGAGCTGGATCAGCAGGCCTGACCTTCCCGAAGAACTGCGAGGCTTGGCCGACAAACTGCCTGCGGCAGGAATCACTCCCGCCCACTAAAATGTTCCGCTCGCGGGCGGGCTACGCCTCATACCAAAGCCCTCCAGCATCACCGAGGCATGCTACGGTGTCCAACATTGGAGTCATGAGTGAGGTGGCATGGATCTTGGCGAGACGCGCCAGGGCTTGAGGCCTGGAGGGCGTGCTATCCAAATTTCTTGCCCATCTGGCAGGTCGCCCGTAGTTTTTTAATCACATCTAACCGCCGAAAGCTCCATGAACTCCATGCCGTCGAGTCCTCCGCCCATGCCCCAGCCGTCCCCTCCTGGATGGTGGCAACGCAATTGGAAATGGGTCGTGCCGGTCTCCGCTGTTTCAATGATTTGCCTTCTCGCGGCGCTGATCTTCCTCCTGGTCTCCACGATTTTCGGCATGATCAAATCGGCCGAGCCCTACAAGGATTCGCTGGCCAAGGCAGTCGCAAACCCGCAGGTGCAATCGGCGCTGGGCACCCCCG
>JAYTEI010000489.1:0-10462 GCA_043735445.1 Akkermansiaceae bacterium
AGGTGGGTGTGGGACATGGTGCGGAGGTCCATGCCGAGAATGGCGGCGAGGCGGGTGCGGCAGGTTTCGATCATCCGCAGGTAGGCGAGGTTGTGGACGACGCCGCCGCAGTCGGTGTCGAAAAACATCACTTCTTCGCGGGTTTCGAGCGTCGGCAAGGGTTCGGACATGCGGGGATTTAGGGCCAAGCGCGGCGGCTCTGCAATGTTGGCTTGTGGGTCGGCGTAGGGACTGCTTAAGTTTAAGCGAATGATTCCGGGAAAACTCCACCTACTGCGCATCGCGGCGCTGCTGCTCGCGGCGGCGACCTCGCTGATGGCAGGAAATTTCGCAACACCGGCGGAGGGGCCGATCGCGTTCCGCCGGGACAAGGTGCCGCTGGATGCGGAGATGATGGCGGTGCTTTCCGAGCAATTGGTCACGCTCGCGCAAGGGTGGACGGCGGACACTGCGGCAGAGCGGCGGACTGCGGCCCAGATGCTAGCGCTGGCGACGGCGCTCGACCCGGGAAATGCTAAGGCGCGTGCGGTGCTCGCGGATTTCGAAAATGGCAGCCACGCGCCCGCCACCGACGCGGAGCCGCTGGGAAAAAGCCGGAAGCGGATTTGGCAGGATCTGGCGTGGTTAGAGACGCCGGAAGCCGGGGCGCAAGGCCAAGCACTCGCGGCTTGCCTAGCAGATGTGATGGCCGCTGCCGACCCGCAACACCCGCAGTCGCAGTCAATCCGCAGCGGCGGCGAACGCGGGGCATGGAAAAGCTGGATCCCCGGGCTGGCCGCTTACGAGACGAAGGCTCCGGTGAAAACTCAGGAGCCTGTTGAAATGGAACCTGCTCACACTGGCATTTTACTGGCGAAGGCACGCGTGATCACTCCGCTGTGGAAGCGTGTCGCCAAGACGGAGCCGGTGAAATGGACCCTCTCTGCCACACCGCTTGAGATGGTCGCCAAGCGGTTGCCGACTGAGGACAGTGCGCCGAAACCCTTCGCGTTGGTGCTCGGTGCTGATGCAAGTGACGAGACGCTCGCCCCGTTAGTTTCTCCGCTTCTCAAGCTGCTGGAGAGTCACCACGGAAGCCTGCCTGCGGACGGGCGGGTGACCATTTCCAGCCCCGCGCTGGTGGAGTCGCTGCTGTCCAAGAAGCGCCAGTCGATCAGCGCCGCCGCCGCCGTGTTAGCAAGCTCGGCGCTTTCCGGGCGCGAGCCGGAGGCGACGATCATCGGCCTGATCGACGAGACCGGCGCATTCAAGCTGCCCACCGGATTCTGGAATCAGCTCCAATCACTCGGCCCCGGCAATGGCGGGCGCTTGGTCTTGCCGACGGCTGCAGCCGAGTATTTGTCGTCGCTGCTGGCACTTGAGCGACCGCAAATTTTCTTCGACTACGAGGTCGTGCTGGCCTCGAATTTCAAAGTGCTGCTAGACCTCACGGCGAAAACTCCCGAGGGCACGTTTGCCAAAGTTTCCGCGCAGTTCCGGGAAATCCGCGATAAAATCGGCACCCAACCGCTCGGCCAATACGTGGCGAACCCCTTCGTCCGCCGCCGCCTAACGGAGATTTCCTTAGAGGCTCCTTACCACTACTCGGCGAAGATGCTCGCCATCCAAGGCGCGGGCAACCGGCCGATTTTTGTCAGCCGAGCGGTCCTCACTGCCGAACTCCGCCGCGCCGTCGAGCCGCTGGACTGGCTCGTCAAACTGACGTCCGCCTCGTCCTACGGCGATGCAGAAATCCAGCGACTGGGCGCGACTTACGAGACTTGCCACGACCAGATCGAGCGCCTCCACCGCTATGCGGACAAGCAGGACCGCGAGTGGGTGGAGCGGGTCCAAGACATGGTCACGACCATCCGCCAGATCGACCGCGCGGTGAAAAGCCGCAGCAATTCACACGATGTAGGGACAGCCGTTAGCCAAGCGCACACGGCATTTCTGCGTGCTTATGCCGGAGTGGCCGAGGAACTCGCCAGCGCATCCGGGGAGGCGGACGTCGCTCCCGATCCGTAGCCCGGCCTCCCGTGATTGGGGGAGATTTTTAGTCTCGCTGGAAAATCCGGGGTGTGGAAATTTTGAGGCCACTCACTCATGCGAATTTCCACCTGCCTCTTCCTCCTCGCCATCGGCCCGCTGTGCGCCGCCCCCGAATCGCTGCCCACGGGTGGCAGCGATTTGATCACGACCCAAAGCAAACTCAGTGGCTGGGCCGGACCCGGCGGCAGCTTTTCGAAAGTGCCAGTGACTGGCCAAGATTTCCCCGAAGCCATGCGAGTCAACGTGGTGACGGCCGATCCCAACAAGCCGTGGAGCGCCCAACTGACCACCCCATTCACTGCCGGTGCGGTGAAAAATGGCGACAAGCTGTTAGTCGTTTACATCGCCCGTTGCGTGGCCGGCGGCAGCGGGCGGGCGATCTCCAAAGTGCAAGTGTCCGAGCCCACCACCCCGACGGTCGGGATGACCGGCACCGCGAAAATTGGTCCCGAGTGGGGCCAGGTAAACCAAGCGTTCGAGGCAAAAGCCGATGCACCAGAGGGCAAGGGCGAGCTGGTGATTTTCCTCGGCGAGAAGATCCAAACGGTGGAAATCGCTCAGGTCCGCGTGCTGAACTACGGCCCAGACATCGCTCTCGCAAAACTCCCGCAGCCCAAGGAAACCTACCCTGGCCGCGAGCCGGCCGCGCCATGGCGCAAGGCGGCGCTTGAGCGGATCGAGCAAATCCGCAAGGCGGACTTCGCCCTGCAACTCACCGGCGCGGATGGCAAACCGCTGCCTAACACCAGCGTCGTCGTCGAGCTGGAGCGCCACCAGTTTGGCTTCGGCTCCTGCGTCACTCGGGGGATGTTGACCAAGGATGGCCCGGATGGCGACCGCTACCGCGACATCGCCCAGCGGACGTTTAGCCGGGTGGTTTTTGAAAATGATCTCAAGCCCGACAGTTTTCCCCACGACGAAAAAGGGCGCGCGGAACTCGAGAAAAGCTTGGCTTGGCTCAAGGCCCACGGCATTTCCATCCGCGGTCACTACCTGATGCAAGAAGCCGTCGATGGCTGGTCGCGTGACCGCTTAGGCGATCCCGCGAAGTTGCAAGCAGAGCTGCTAGCCAGCGTCCGCGAGCGGATCACCACCCTCGGCGACCGGGTGGTCGAGTGGGATGTGATCAATCACCCGATCGCCTGGCAAAATGCAGAGATGTTCGGGCAAAAAGGCCCACCGCTCGACACCCTGAGCATGGATGTCTTCCGCGAGGCCCGTCGCCTAACAAAGCTGCCGCTGTGCATCAACGAGGACCAACTCTTCCGCCCCGGCCCGCAACAAGACAAGACCTTCGCGCTGCTAGAAAAGTTCAAGCACGACGGCGTGCGAGTGGACGGCCTCGGCAATCAAGCGCATTTTCACTGCAGTTTCCTGCCCTCCCCGGAAGACCTGCTGCGCGTCACCGACCGGTTCGCGGCCGTGGTGCCGAAGCAGGTCATCACCGAGTTCGACATCGTGGCCAACGGCGACGACCAACTTGCGGCCGACTACCTGCGCGACTGCCTGATCGCCTGCTTCAGTCATCCGGCCTACGACGGATTTTTGTTGTGGGGATTTTGGGAAGGCACCCACTGGCTGCCCGAGGCGGCGCTTTGGAAAAAGGATTGGAGCGCGAAAGCCCACGCCGTCGCATGGGAGTATTGGGTCGGCTACCGCTGGCATACCCGCGAGGCCGTCACCAGCGACGCGGGCGGAATGGTGAAATGGCGAGGTTTCAAAGGATCCTATCGGCTCAGTGTAGGCGCTGCTAGAACACTTCCGTTTCATCCGGGTTCCGCGGATTCGCCGGTGGTGGTTAGATCGCCGTGAGTTTTCTCGATCTTCACTCCGCCGTCGCAGAATATGTCATCGTTGAGCCTTAACGCGGGAAGTTCCTAGCTAGCCATTGCTCTAGCAGCAGCGGCCAGGTGGCGAGGTCGCCTTTGCCGTGGAGGCCGTAGCCGTGGCCGCCGGATTCGAAAAGGTGGAGCGAGACGGGCACATTGTGCGCCTTGCAGGCGGTGGCGAATTCGAGGCTGTTGCGGCAATCGACGATGTCGTCGGCGGTGGTTAGAAGGAAGACGGGCGGGGTGTCTTGGGTCACGGCTTTGGCGGTGGAAACCTTTTCCTCGGCTTCTGCGGACGGATTTTCGCCTAGCAGGTTCTTGCGCGAGCCCGAGTGGGCGAGCGGTGGACTCATGGAAATGACCGGATAGATCAGGATCGCGAAGTCTGGGCGGCAGCTTTGTTTGTCGATGTCGTCCTTGCCCTCGTCAGGAAATGTGTCGGCAAAGCGGGTGGCGCAAAGACTGGCGAGGTGACCGCCGGCGGAGGAACCCATGACGCCGACTTTTTGCGGGTCGATGCGCCACTCGCTGGCTCTGGCTCTAACGGTGCGGATGGCGCGGCGGGCGTCGAGGAACGGGACGGGAAACTGATAGCCTAACGCCGGATTGCCGCTGACTCGGTATTTGACGACGATTCCGGCGATGCCGCGTGCGGTGAGCCAGTTTGCGTAGTCGCGCCCCTCGTGACTTGCGGCGAGGCCACCGTAGCCGCCGCCGGGGAAAATGAGCAGGGCCGCGCCAGTGGCTTTGGCGGCGTCTGGCAAATAGATCTGGTATTGGGGGATCTCGATGTCGCTGAAGTTGCCGCCCTTGTTGGTTTCCGAGCCGGCGGGTTGTGGCTTCGCAGCGGGTGCGTCACCGGGCCACAGGTTGTTCCATTGGGCAGAGGCGATGCTGGTGAACACGGTGAATATGAGGGCGATGGTTTTCATTGCGGGAGTTTGATGCGGGCGGGGACGTCTTTGATTTGGATGCCGGCCTTGGTGAGCGAGTCCCAGACTTTTAGCAGGCGTTCGAGAGGGATGCTTTTGTCTGCCTCGAGCTCGAGCTTGCGGCCGGGATTTTGTTTCTGATAGGCGGTGAGGTAGGATTCCAACAGCCCTTCCGGCACCGCGAGCGAGTCGAGAGTGACATTTCCTACCGCGTCCAAGGCGATGGTCGAGCGGACGTCGGCGACTGTGTCCGAGGGGATTTCACGGACGGTCGGCAGCTCGATGCGGAGGACGTCCCGCGGCTTTTTAAAAGCGGTGGAAACGATGAAGAACACCAGCAGGACGAACAGGATGTCGATCATGGGGATGACCGCGATCTGGCTGCGGGTGGTTTTGGGGCGATGGAAATGCATGGCGGCTTAGGTGTGCGGTGTGGGCTTTTCACAGACCGCCGAGAGGCTGGCGAGCAGCGACTCCAAGCGGGCTGTTAGCGTCTCGATGCGGCGGACGAAGTAGCCGTGGGCGACGACGCAAGGCACGGCGATGGCAAGGCCGAAGATCGTGGTGGTGAGCGCTTCTGCGATGCCGCGGGCGATGGCGAGGTGGTCCGAGTTATTCCCCAAGCCTTGGAAAATGAGGACTAGTCCCGAGGCGGTGCCGAGCAGCCCTAACAGCGGGGCGATGGTGATGACCGTATCTAGCACGCCGATGCCGGCGTGGAGGTGGACGGTTTCCTCGCGGGCGGCGGACTCGACGGCGTGGGTGATCTCGCCACGCGATTTCCCGCGATGCTTGAGGACGACGGCGGCGAGACGGGCGAGGACGCTGCGACCCTTTTCGATTTCGGCTAGAACGGGTTCCACTTTGTCGGCGACGATGCGTTGTTGGAATTGCGCGACCTCGTGGGCGAGCGCCCTCGGGATCACGCGGCTGCTAGAGAGCGAGAGGGCTTTGTAGAGGATGGCCATCATGCCGGCGACGGATGTGAGGCCGAGCGGGATCATGAAAATGCCGCCCTTGTGGAGGAAGTCCCAGGCGGCGGAGAGTCCGCCAGTTTCGTTTGCCGCTAGAATGTCGATCATGATGCTGTGTTAGAAATAGAAGTTGAAGATGAGTTCGAGGGGTTCCTTGGCGAAGTCTTTTTTAACGGCGGCGGGCATCGCCGGGATCTCGGCGTCGCGGATGGCGCTGAGGGTGAAGCCTTTTTGGACCTCGCCCGTTTCCATGGTGCCGACGAATTGGACGGTGCGGACTTTGCCGCTGGTTTCGACGAAAAACCGGGCCGTTAGAAATCCGGGGGTGATGAAATCCCGGTGGCGCACGCAGTTGCGCTGCCACTCTTGCTCGACGGCGCGGCTGATGATCGCCTGATAGCGGCCGAGCGGCGAGTCTGCCACATCCAGGGCACTGCGACCGGTGCGGGAAATGGAGCCGACGATGGCGGACTTGCGCTGATAGCCTTTGAAGCCGGGGTCAGTGGCGGGCTTGGGTGCGGCGGTGGCGGACTTCGGGCGTTTCGGCGGAGTGGGCTTGAGCGCGGTTTTTTCCGCAGGATTCTGCGGGACAGAAACGTCCACCGGAGAGGCTCCTTCTAACAATCTAGCGGTGGGCGGCGGGCTGGGTTGGGTATCGTCGCTGCCGGGAGTTTCCACTTTTTCACCGGGGCTTGAGTTCTCGGCGCTGACGGGATCGGGAAGAGTGGGAGAAAGTGGAGCGGGCATCGACTCCTGCGGCTTCGCGGGCTGATCACTGCCTAGCTCACCGTCCTGATAGTGGCTCGCGGTTGTTTCAAGATCATCGCGGTCGATGCCGCTTTGCGAGGGCAAGGGAGGCGCAGTTAGATCCGGGCTGCGGTCGCTGGTGGCCTGGGTGTTGCGCTCGCCGATAAACGAGGATTTTTCCAGCACGGCGGCAGTCTGATCCTCGCTGGTCCGCACGAAACTCGGCTTGGCCGGAGCTGCGACGGTGGGACTTGGATTGGCGGCGACCATTTCGAGGAGAATCTTCACCGTCGTGTCGGATGGGGGCTGGGGCGCTGCTAGAGAGACGGTGGGTGACTTGCGAAAAACTTGGGTTTTCAAGATGGTGAAGCCCGCGAGCGCAAGGATCGCTAGGTTGACCACCAGCGACAACATCAGCGCGGTCGCCCACAGGCGACCGTCTCCGTGACGCGTGATTGGTGCGGCTGGGGTCATTTTCTCCGCCGCCAGCGTTGCCGGGAAATCCGCGAGGTGCAACCCGCGAAATGGGGGCTGCCTCCGGACCAATGCCTAGCAAGTCGCTGCCGCCGGAGCCGCCACCACTGCCGCTGCGGCGCAAGCCAGCGTGGGACTCTATGAAGCCGCCGGGTTTCCTAACTATTCGATGGCTGCCGATGGTTTCCCCGTCACCACGGACATCGACTACCGCATGATCATCGGCTACGCGGCGAATGCGGACCGCAAGGAAGACTTCCTTGCCAATCCGTATCCGATCCGCGACGGCCAGCAACCTACCACCGGGACTGCCTACGGTGCGAATGTCGGCGTGCTGCCAGCCAACCCGATGGCCCGCGACGCGAATGGCTACACCATCACCGGCCAAGCGGTGCCTGAACCCACCTCCGCGGCCTTGGCTTGCCTAGGTGCGCTGGCCTTATTCAAGCGTCGCCGCGGTTGATTCCGCTAGAGATCTTGAAAAAGCACCCTGGGAGCCGTGAGGAGTCCAAGGTGCAAGGGGCCGGCGCACCCCGCCGGCCCCTTTTTCATAACGGGCCGTGAGAAAAACTAACTTCGTCGTTTCCCGCCCCTCGAAGCCCCGGCGAGAGAACCCAACAAATGCCGATAGCCGGTCTGTGATCACTAACTTCAGCAAGCTGCTGGTATCGATATAGATCATGGCAACTCGCGCCCGTCGCGATCGGCTTGTAAAAGAGCCAAAGTATTGATTCCGCTATCCTCACCCCACATTTCCTCCCGCCGCCGTGGATTTTCCTCAGGATCGAAACGTTTTCTCTGGGCGGGTTCTGGCTCCACTGGCAACAACCGCGCCACTGGCTTGCCGTCGCGGGTGATGATGATTTCCCCTTCCGTTTCCAGAGCTTGCTCCGCTCCCGGCCAGCGCTGCCGCACGTCTCGCACCGTGATGGTTTTCATGCGCCCATGGCTAGCATGTTTCACCCTCCGGTCAATTCCACCGTTTTCCCACGACGATCGTCGATTGAAATGTTTGTGGCGCAGGAGGTAAGCGAAATCCACAACTCTTGGCAAAATGTCGAAACTTTGGGACTGCGGCGGTCGAAACTGGAGGATGTTGTCAAGAATCTTGTAATTTTCGGTTGATATCAGTCCGCGCATGAGGCACTCATCCGCCTTCACCTCGCATTTTTATGAGCAATAATCAAATGGACGGCGCACAAGCGCTCATCAAGACCCTCGACGACTTGGGGATCGAATACATCTTCGGCTACTCCGGCGGAGCGGCGATCCCGATCTTCGATGCGCTTGAGACGGTCAAGACCAAGATGAAGTTCATCCTCGTCCGCCATGAGCAAGGCGCGGTCCACATGGCGGATGGCTACGCTCGTGCGACCGGTCGCCCGGCGGCGGTGCTGGTGACTTCCGGTCCTGGTGCGGGAAATACCGTCACCGGCTTGATGACTGCGATGATGGACTCGGTGCCGATGTTGGTGATCACCGGCCAAACGGTGACTTGGATGCTCGGCAAGGATGCGTTCCAAGAAGCCGACATTTTCGGCATCACCATCCCGGTGGTGAAGCACAACTACCTCGTCAAGGACACCAACTCGCTGCCACGGATCGCTCGTGAGGCCTATCACATCGCCACCACCGGTCGCCCCGGCCCGGTGCTCATCGACGTGCCGAAGGATATTTCCCAAGGACCGTTTTCTGGAGAAATGGACCCGCCGTTCAACCTTCCGGGCTACGATCCCACCGTCGCTTTCAACATTTCCGCGACTGCGGTGAAGCAAGCGGCTGAAATGATCGCCAAGGCCAAGCGCCCAGTGATCCTTGCCGGCCAAGGCTGCATGATCGCCCGCGCGGATAGGGAGTTGCTGCACCTTGCGGAAACTCTCAACTGCCCGGTGACCACCACGTTGTTAGGCAAGGGCGTTTTCCCGGAGACCCATCCGCTTTCGCTCGGAATGCTCGGCATGCACGGCACCGCCTACGCTAACAAAGCGATGGTCGAGTGCGATTTGCTGATCAACGTCGGCTCGCGCTTCGACGACCGGATCATCGGCCAACCGTCGAAATTCTGCGCCACCGCAGGCATCATCCACATCGACATCGACCCTGCGGAGATGGGCAAGATGGTCCGTGCCCATGTGGAAATCGTCGGCGACGCCAAGGCTGCCCTCACCGAGATCAACGAGAAAATCGGCCCGCTGGAAACCACCGAGTGGATTGCCAAGCTCGACGGCTACAAGAAGAAATTTCCGCTCAGCTACAAGAAGCAAGGCGGCCTGCGGATGCAGCAAGTGATTGACGAACTCTATCAGCTCACCGGCGGCAAGGCCATCGTCTCCACCGACGTCGGCCAGCACCAGATGTGGGCGGCGCAGTTTTACAAGAACCACGAGTCCTACCACTGGCTCTCGTCCGGCGGCGCGGGCACCATGGGCTTCGGTTTCCCGGCGGCCATCGGCGCACAATTCGCCTGCCCGGACAAAACGGTTATTTCCATCTCCGGCGACGGTGGATTCCAGATGACATTGTTCGAGCTCGCCACCGCGCAGATCCACAAGCTGCCGATCAAGATTGTCGTCCTCAACAACCACTACCTCGGCATGGTCCGCCAGTGGCAGGAGCTCTTCTATGAAGACCGCACCTCCGGCGTGGACCTCATCGGCAACCCGGATTTCTGCAAACTGGCCGGCGCCTATGGCATCCCGTCCGTCCACATCAAACGCCCAGCGGATGTCACCAAGCAGCTCGAAAAAGCCCTCGCCTACAACGACGGCCCCATCCTAATCCACGCCGAGTGCGTAAAGACCGACAACGTCTTCCCGATGATCCCCGCCGGGGCCGCGCTCGAAGACATGATCACCGAAGCGCCGAAAACCAAGATGGCGAAGCCCGTTGGTTCTACGTGAGCCGATTTCAAATCTGAAATTTCAAATCTCAAATTCCTCTCCCATGCCCCAGACCATCGTGACCACCGACACTCCGATCCCCGCTCCGGCGATTTCCCGCGGCCCGACTCACACCCTCTCAGTCCTCGTCAGCAACGAACCCGGCGTCCTGATGCGGATCTGCCAAGTCTTCTCCCGCCGCGGGTTCAACATCGACTCCCTAGTCGTTTCCGAAGGCCGCAACGCGAATTTCTCCCGCATGACCATCGGCATTTCCGGCGATCCGCAGGGGCTTTCGCAAATCATCATGCAGGTCAGCAAGCTCATCGACGTGATCCATTGCTCCGAGCACGACGACCAAGACGCCGTCGTCAAGGAAATGATCATGGTGAAGTTCCTCGCCAACGAAGCCCAGCAAACTCAGGCGCTCCAGATCATCGAGCACTTCGGCGGCAAGACCGTCGATTTCACGCCCACCTCGATGATCGCCCTCGTTTCAGGAAATTCTTCGAAGATCGACGCCGCCATCAGCATGTTCTCGCAGTTTGAAATCATCGAGACCGTCCGCACCGGCAAGGTCGTGATGGCCCGCGGCG
>JAYTEI010000490.1:0-2143 GCA_043735445.1 Akkermansiaceae bacterium
TCGAATGTGCGGGTCATCGCCGCGACCAACCGCGACCTCAAGGCGAGCATCGGTGAAAGTCATTTCCGCGAGGATCTCTACTACCGCCTCAATGTCATCAGCGTGACGGTGCCGCCGCTGCGCGACCGGACGGGGGATCTCGGGCGTTTCGCCAGGGATTATCTGGATTTCTTCGCGGCCCAACTCGGGCGCAAGATCGAGGGCTTCAGTGACGGCGGTCGTGCGGCGCTGATGCGCCATCCATGGCCGGGAAATCTGCGTGAGCTGCGCAATGCCATCGAGCGCGCGACCATCCTTGCGCGTGGCTCGATCGTGGAAGCAGAAGACCTCCCCCGCCAGACGGCCATCGCGGCTGGAAGCACGGCGGAGACAGGAAATCTGGGGATAGGCGGCGAGCATAGCCTTGATGAAATCGAGCAAGCCCACCTCACCAAAGTGCTCGGTTGGGCACCCTCGCTGCATGACGCGGCGGCGGTGCTGGGGATCGACAAAGCCACGCTCTACCGCAAACGGAAGCGCTTCGGGATCGAGTAGCAAAACCCACCCGCGCCCATGCTCCGACTCCGGCTTTTCTATGGACTGCTCACCATCATCCTACTTTTGTGGAGTGTGGGCGGGGCCGGTTTGCTGTTGATGCGGGATAACGTCACCCGTTTCGACACGCGGCTGAGAGTGGACTACCGGGCGATTGACGCGGCGCAGAGTTTTCGCTCACTGACGGGTAGCCTCAACACGAACTACCTCCCGCGCCTGGCCGGGCCACCACCGGAGCAGCCACCTAACAAGGCGCTTTTCGACAAACTCAAGCCGGACCTTTTGGAGAAGCTCGAAATCGTCCGCTCCACCGAGAATCAGGAAGAGCATTGGCAAGGGGTGGTGGAAAGCCTCGATCAGGCGTTAGGGCTGTATTTGAGCGGCTATGATGATTATTTCAGCGACAAGGCGGTGGATCGCGGCGAGCGGGAAAAACTGCTGCAATACATGGCCACCCAAACCCAGCGGATCATCGACCTGACGGAGTCCGTAATGACCCTGTCAGAGGAAAGGTTGTTTTCTGGGGCGGCCCAGCTCGGCGAGGAATTTGGCAAAAACACCTTGTTCGTGGTCACGCTGGTCCTGCTAGGCACGGCGATCGCGGCATTGATTTATTTCCAGCTCGTCCGGCATCTGGTGGATCCGGTGGCGTCTTTGCACCGCTCGATTGAGGAAATCCGCAAGGGCAACTTCGAGCTGAGTTTGCCGGAACCTGGCCGGGGAAGTGAGTTCGCCATCGTGACCTCTGCCTTCAATGACATGGCAGCCGAGCTGAAGCTCTGGCGCGGCAAAACTGACGATAGCCTGAGCCGCGCGAACATGGTGAACAGCGCGATTCTCGAAGCGATTCCCTCGCCCGTCTTCGTCCTGAGCGATGACAGTGGCGTCGTCCAAATCAATCCCGCAGCCGAGCGCCTGACGGAGAGCCTTGGCGTGAGCGGTCGCTTGCCGCTGAAGATCCAGCGCATCCTCGATGATTGCCGGGAAACTTCGTCGCACTTTTTACCCGACGATCCGCGGGAGGCGTTGTTGTTTCGGATCAACGAGGAAGAGTTCTATTACCTGCCACGGATTTTCCGCTTCGAGTCGGGAAATGGCTCGGAGTCGGGATGGGCGGTGCTGCTTCACAATGTGAGTCGCATCCGCTGGCTGGATGACATGAAGACCAATCTCCTCTCGACGGTGAGCCATGAAATCAAAACCCCGCTGACCGGGATCCGGATGGTGCTGCACCTACTGCTAGAAGAACGCAACAGCCAACTCGACGAGATGCAGAAGATCATGGTGACGTCCGCCAATGAAGACTGCGAGCGGCTGCTCGTCACGCTCAATGTCTTGCTAGATCTCTCCCGTGCGGAAAGCGGAGCCACCCATCTTTCTCGCACGCCGATGGTGCTGCAAGCCAGCGTGGCCCGCGCGGCGCTGACCTTCACGAGTGCCGCCGCGGCTAAGAATGTCGAGCTCCAGATCGAAGACGGCGCGGAAAATTTCCCTGAAATTCTGGCAGATCCGATCCGCTTGGACGAGGTCATGAACAACTTGGTTTCGAACGCAATCAAGCACAGCCCGCAGGGTGGCAAGATCATTATCCGCCAGTCCAAGCCGGACG
>JAYTEI010000491.1:0-10432 GCA_043735445.1 Akkermansiaceae bacterium
CCGTCGTTGTTATTGATGATGACGGTGCTGGCGTTGTTGACGGTGGCGTCTGGATCCTTGGTCTGGGAAAATGTCGTCCAGGGCAAGGTGGTGGTATCCACGGTGACGGTGTAGGTGCCGTTGATGAGATTGGGAAATAGATAGAAGCCGGTGGAGTCGGTGCGGGTTTGTGCGCCGTTGTCGAGGTTGACGAGGACATTGGCGAGGCCCGGCTCGGTGGCGTCCTTGATGCCGTTCGCATTGATGTCCCACCAGACGAGATCGCCGATGGAGCCGCGTGGGTTGATCGTGACTGTAACATTTCCAGAGGCAGGATTGGTCGGGCGACCGGAGACGAAATAGCCGCCGGTGGAGGTCGCGGTGTTGAGGGTGGTGGTGGTGTCTGGCTCGCCATTGGCATTGATGTCCGGCGGAGTGAGGGCGCGGAAAATGACAGTGATTGTTTTGCGAGTCCCCGCGTTGAGCGGGCCGAGATTGCTCCAAGTGATGGTGCCCGCACTCGTCGATGTGGGTGCGATGGAGGAGGAGACATACTGCAATTTCGTGGAGTCATAAGTATCCACAAGCGGCAGCGGATCGATGGTGGATAGGCCATAAGTGCCGACCGCAGGCGCGGCGGCGGTGGTGGTCACGCGGAAGCCGATGCTGTCCACCCAGAGGATGCCGGGATCGCCAGCACTCGTTTTGTTAGTCCTGAGATCGGCGGTGAGAGCTTGGACCAATGTCCACGTCCAGGTGGCATTCTTGGAAGTGATGTCCACCGCGCGAATGGCAGCAGGAGCGGTCATGGCATTGAGTTGCGCGGTGGTCAGCGTCGAGAATAGGGTGCCACCTACGGTCACATCCACCCGGTCATCCGAGAGTGGCTGGCTGAGGTAGGCATTGAAGATCATTTCCACCTTGGTGATGGTGCCGACGGGATTGGCAAATGTGAGACCGCTATTTGTCAGATTGTCTGCGCTCGCGGTTTGGTCGATGCGGGCGTAAACGCTATCCGGTGCGCCTTGGGCGTTGGTGGGATTTTGCGCGACGCGGTTTCCGGTCACGGTGGTGGACCATGATGTTTGCACCGGGGTGGACTTGGCGGCAACGGGTGTGGCGTGATTTTCCACATCCAAAGTGTAGGTGATCAATGAACCTGCGCCGTAGGTGGTCGGGGTGGTGGTTTTCAAAACGACCAAGGCCGGAATGAAGGGCCAGTCGGCGGTTAGAAAATTGACGGCGGTGGTGGTGGCCCGCGTCGGGTCAAGAGCAGCGGCAATGGATGAGGAAGCGGAATCCGGTAAGGTATATCCGGCGGGGAGATCAGTGTCGGTGGCGTCCACCACTGCCACAAAATTACCATCAGGGAGAGAGCTGAAAGTATAGATGCCACTAGCATTCGTTAGGGTGGTGGCGTAGAGCGGATCGGTGGAGTCCACTACGCCGTTGCCGTTGATGTCCGAGTAGAGATTGACGGTGATGTTAGGGATGCCGGTTTCGCCCGCGCCTTTGATCGAGTCGCGGTTATCATCCTTCCAGACAAGGTCGCCGATGGAGTTGTTTCCCGTAAGACGAGTGGTCACCGTGGAGGTCGCCAACGAGCCGGTGGGACCGAGTTTGATGACGGCGGTGTTGTCGATACTCTGCGAAGGATAGCTAACTGGAACTGTGGCTTGGAAGCCCACGGTAGCGGTGGTGGCCGGGGCGAAGGCGGAGCCGAGCGTCCAACGGACACGCGTCACGCTGGCGGCGGACGGCTCGGTGGTGACCCAAGTCACGCCGTTGTCGGTGGACCAGGCGACGGTCATGGAATTGCCCGCAGGAATGGTGTTAGAGGCGGTGGCGCTGCTCGCCACATAGACGAGGCCCGCTGGGATCGCGTCTTCGAACACAAAGGGCAGGCTCTGCAAGGGAATGCCGATGCTGGCCGAGCCGGAATTGGTCGCCGTCATGCTGTAAGTCACGTTGCTGCCGCCGGCGACGAGGGCTGGACCGCTCTTATTAAATGTCACTGCGGGAGCGGCGGCTGTTAACGAGACACTGGACGCGCCGTAGTCGCCATTGAATTTCTCGTTGTCGAAACCCGAGGCGACTTCCTGATAGGGTGACATCATCGCCGTGCGACCGGTCGCCAATGGCAGGAATTCATAAAAAACCAGGCCCACGGCTCCGGTGTTGTTGGCGGCGATGTTCTCAAAGTAGAGCTTGTCTTCAAACGGGATGAGCTGCTCGGTGCCGTTGTTCAACTTGACGATGACGATGCCGTAGCACTTCACCAGGCGCATGGCGAGTGGGTCATACTTGGCGGGATCTCCGACGGGTTGCATCCAGGCATTGCGGTCGGGAAGACCGTCGCCATTGTTATCAAATCCGGCCCCGACGTTTCCGAGGTCATACCAAATCCCCTCTAACTGCGTGGTGGAGCCGGCTTGCGGCGCACTTGCGTTCCGCCGCCAGCCGAGGCTTTCTTGGATCGCGTCCAGATAACGGTCTGGGACTTTGCTGGTGGTGTTAGGCCAGATCTTGTTCGCCATCGCGGAAATTTCATTGCGCATGGTGACCTTGGCGACTTGCCCGACCCGCCGCGTCGTTGCGCCTTCCTGAGCGCTCGCCCAGATGTCGTAATTCAACCAAAGGTCGTCGCTGGTCACCGATGCTGCGCCGACCACGCTATTGCCGGCGGAATCCTTCAAGGGATAGGTGACAAAGAAATACTGCACCACGGACTGACCCGGTGCGAGGCTGGGAATGGTCCTAACGGCATCCACCGCGCCACCCGGCATTTGCAGGGCGAAGGTGCCCGAATAGCCTTGGGAACCAGCCACCGTCACTGTCCGCGAGGGAAAGACGCCGGGCGTGCCGCTGCTTGTGAGCGGATTGATGAGGTCGCCCATATTGACGACGACATTGGTGAGAGTGACCGCGCCAGTGTTGATGATTTTCACCCCGAGATGGGCTGCGGACGGGGAAAACGAGGAGGGTGATTCCACATTAGAATCCACCACGAAATTGTAGGCCGTGATCACTTCCATCTTCAGTGGACCGTCGGTGGTAGTCTGGGCGGAGCCAATCGGCGAAATCACTAACAGAATGAAAGGGCACACGCAGCGTGCAGCGCGGGCAAGGCGGAAGATATTGTAGTTCACGAACGGGGAGGGTTAACGGTGACAAAAGTCGTGCTCACCGCCCGCGTCGTTCACACGCTTGGTTTACATAACTTCGCGAGGTAGTCAGGAAAACCTTACCAAATCAATTCTTTTTAGGTAATTTTGAACAATTTTCTAAAAATACTTACGGATGCCCCAGAACTGTTCGGTGTGATGCCAATAAAATCCTCATCGTCACCGGCTTAAATAGAGCGGCGGAACTCATTCAGCTCTAGCCCAAGAAACCGTGGTTTTTCGTGCCGTCATGCGACCGCAGCTATTTTGAATTCAAACACCACTGGCTGACGGGCGAAACAAATTTTGCGGTCCAATATAAAACAACCGCAGCGGGAAATCCCACTGCGGTTGAGTGTCAGAAACAAATCACTTTCTGAAATCAAGCTTCCACGAAATCGCTTAGGAGCGGCCTGGGCAGTGGCTTTTCCTTCTTGCGAAGGGCGCGCCGCATTTTGGTGAGCGCCGAGTTTTGAAGTTGGCGGATACGCTCGCGGGTGACCCCGAATTCGCGACCCACCTCTTCCAAAGTCAGTGCCTTGCGACCATTCAGGCCGAAGCGTTCGTCAATGATCCGGCGTTCGCGTTCGTCGAGAACCGAGAGCAAGCCGTCGAGCTCGCCGTGGAGATTTTTGTCGGAAAGCATGTCCAGTGGGTTGACTGCACGTTCGTCGCTGATGACTTCACCGAATTCAGTGGCTTCACCTTCGTTGATCGGCGCGTCAAGCGAGGTCGGGCGATAGGAAGCCTGCCTGAGCATCGCGAGCTTGCGGTGAGGGAGTCCGACTTCATCGGCGAGTTCCTCGTCGGTGGGTTCGCGGCCAAGTGCCTCAGTGAGGATCGCCGCGATCCGGCGCATTTTCGCGATTTTATCGACCATGTGGACGGGCAGGCGGATGGTCTTGGATTGGTTGGCCAAGGCGCGCTTGATCGACTGTTTGATCCACCAAGCTGCGTAGGTGGAGAGTTTGCCGCCCTTTTCGGGGTCGAAGCGTTCGACGGCTTTCATCAAGCCGATGTTGCCTTCGGAAATTAAGTCCGTCACGGGCATGCCGTAATTGGAGTAGTCTTGGGCGATCTTCACGACCAAGCGCAGGTTCGCACGGATCATGTGCAAGCGAGCCTCCGGATCACCGTTCTTGATGCGCGCTGCGAGTGAAACTTCCTCTTCAGCGGTGAGAAGAGGCGTTTTTGAGATCTCCCGCAAATAGAGCTTCAGGCTGCTGTCGGATTCGTAGGCCATTTTATGGTGGGGTTGGTTACTTGTTAAACGTCACTGGAAAGGTTTTATTCCCTTTATCTGAAAAAAGAATTCATTGTGACTACTTTGTCAGCACTCCGAATGACTTCCTTTCCAGATGAAATTTCAACCTTCGCTTCCTAGCAATCCGCGTGCCCTCGATTTTTGGATCACAAGTCTTTGATTATAAATAAATCAAAATCCCCCCTCTGCGCCAAAGTGCACGATGGATGCAATATGCCCACCATTCGTGCCATTTTGGCGCATGAGATTCGACAATCCGTCTGGCTTGAATCAATTTCGCCGGGTGCTCGACGCTCTCTACCCGCTCGCCCGCTCCGGATTGTTCCGCCTAGATGCGGAAGTGGCGCACCATCTGAGCATGGTCGCCCTGCGGATCGCGGAAAAATCCCGACTGCTTCGCCTGTTTTCACCTGCTGACGAATTTGTCGCACCGCTGGAGGTGATGGGGCTGAAATTTCCGAATCGGATCGGCTTGGCGGCAGGTCTGGATAAGGAAGGCAACACGATCGACGCGCTTGGCCGTTTGGGATTCGGCTGTATCGAGATCGGCACGATCACCCCGCGGCCACAGGTAGGAAATCCGAAGCCACGGCTGTTCCGGCTACTGGATCACGAGGCGATCATCAACCGCATGGGTTTCAACAATCCGGGCATCGACACCGGCGTGGCGAACGTCCGCGCGGCCAAGTCATTTCAGGGAGTCGTCGGATTCAATATCGGAAAAAACAAAGATACGCCCAACGAAAACGCGGCGGACGATTACCTCGCCTGCCTACGCAAAGCCTACCCGGTGGCCGATTACGTGGCGGTGAACCTTTCCTCGCCGAACACCCCTGGCCTGCGTGATCTGCAAGGCGCGGAAGCCAGCGCGCGGCTGCTAGACACACTCAAGCAAGAGCAGCAAAAACTGGCGCACGAGCATGGTAAGCAGGTGCCATTGCTCTTTAAAGTCGCTCCAGATCTGGACGATGGCCACATCCGCGAGCTCTCGCAGGTCTTTCTAAATGGCGGCTTGGACGGCCTGATCGCGACTAACACCACGCTCGACCGGCACCAAGTGGCCGGCCATCCACGCGCGGCGGAAGCCGGGGGACTTTCCGGGCGACCGGTGTTTGAAAAAAGCACCGCCACCTTGGGACGCTTCGCAAGTCATCTCGGCTCGCGCATCCCCATCATCGGCGTGGGGGGCATTTCCTCGTTAGAAGATGCCCAGGAAAAAATCCGGGCTGGGGCCACCTTGGTGCAGATTTACACCTCGTTCGTCTATCAGGGGCCGAAATTGGTGAAGGAGCTGGCGAGGGAGTTGTGAGTCGCGACAAGAATCTACCAGCATCGTAGGAAAACCTCGACGGCCAAGCCTTGGCCCGTTGGAATCATTGCCTACCCGATGAGTATTTCCGCCACCGCTGCCCGCTTGGAAACTGCGATTTGCTCTGTCGTGCGGGGGCAACCGGAAGTGGTGCGGCGCGTCCTGGCGTGCATGATTTCAGGTGGCCACGTCCTGCTAGAAGATTTCCCGGGGACGGGGAAAACGACGCTCGCCAAGGCCATCGCCAAGTCCATCAGCGGCGCGATGTTCAAGCGCGTGCAGTTCACTCCAGACTTGCTGCCGTCCGACATTCTCGGCGTCTCGATCCTCGACCCACGCTCGCAGGAGTTCAAATTTCACCCCGGGCCGGTCTTCACCGACATCCTGCTGGCCGATGAAATCAACCGCGCGTCGCCCCGCACGCAGAGTGCTTTGCTAGAAGCGATGGGCGAGCGCCAAGCCACCGTCGAGGGCACCCGGTATGAGCTGGACGGGATCTTTTTCGTAATCGCCACCCAGAATCCGGTGGAGTTCCGGGGCACTTACCCGCTGCCGGAAGCGCAGATGGACCGCTTCGCGATGCAATGCTCGCTGGGCTACGTCAGTGCTGCCGAGGAAGCCGCGATTCTAGCAGACCAGACCGAGACCCATCCGGTGGACGTGCTTCAGCCGGTCGCCACCCGCGAGGAAATCCTCGAACTCATGGCAGCCGCGCGGCATGTGCGATTCAGCGAGGAACTCCGTCACTACGTGGTCGCGCTGGTCGGGGCGACCCGTGGCCACCCGGCGATCCAGCTCGCGGCCAGCCCGCGGGCGTCGCTGGCGTTGATGAAAGTCTCCCAAGCGCTGGCGGTTTTCCAAGGCAAGGATTTCGTGAGTCCCGAGCTGATCCAAGCGGTAGCTGCGGATGTGATCGCCCACCGGATGGTGCTCGCGCCGGAGGCGAAATATTCGGGAGCCAGCGCCCGCCAGATCGTCGCCGATCTCATGGAACAAACCCCCGTGCCGGCCTAACATCCCGCACCGATGAACCCGCATTCCCCACCTCCGGCCAGCGGGCTTCGCCGGAAACGCGTGGATGCTTGGCTGCACCGAATGTATTTCCGTGGGTCGGGGTTCCGTTTCTTCATCGGTCGTCGCTGCCGGCCGGCCACACTTGCCGTGGCAATCGTGTTAGGTCTTTCCGCTTGCCTCGGGGTGGCTCACGACAGCACCCCAGTCTATCAGCTATTTTCACTCAGCTTGGGAATGGTGGTGATCGGGCTGCCGTGGGCGATGAGCCGCCACGCGGCGGTGGAGGCGAAGCGCGAGCTACCACGCTTCGGCACGGCGGGCGAGCCGCTGCGCTACAGCGTGCGGGTTTGGCATCATGGTAAACGGCGGCTCACCCGCGCGTGGCTGGCCGATTCTCCGCCCGATCCGCGGCCGAGCCTTGCTGATTTCACCCTCCTCCGGGAGCCGGGAGAAGAGGAGCGCAATGGCTTCGACCGGCGGCTGGCCTACTTTCGCTGGCATTGGTTGATGCGCGGAAACCGCCTTTTCTCCGGCGGCTACTCGCGCGACGATCTGAACCTCAAACGCGGCCAGCATACAAAAATCGCCATCGAACTCACACCCCTGCGGCGCGGGGTGATCCGCTTCGACGACATGCGCGTGTTGCTCCCCGATCCGTTTGGGTTGTTCCAGCGTTGCCGAAAAGTCAAAGCTCCCGCCGCCACGCTGATCGTGTTGCCCCGGCGGTTTCCACTGCCACCCATTGAGCTGCCGGGCGGTGCGGCTTTCAAAATTTCCGGCGAGTCTAACACCAACTCGATTGGCACTTCCGGCGAGTTTGTCGGCCTGCGCGATTACCGGCCAGGCGACCCACTGCGGCAGATTCATTGGAAAAGCTGGGCACGCACCGGTCGCCCGATCGTGAAGGAGTTAGAAGACACCTACTATCCGCGCTACGGGCTGGTGGTGGACACGCTGTCGTGCGAGCGGACCGACCATCAGTTCGAAGAAGTGATCTCGGTGGCGGCTTCGTTCGCGGCTTCGATTGATACCAGCCAATCGCTGCTAGACCTGATGTTTATCAAAAATGAAGCCCACTTGGTGACCGCCGGGCGCGGCTTGGAGCGAGCGGAAAAACTGTTGGAAGTCCTCGCCGGAGTGATGCCCGAGCGGACGGAAAATTTCAAGGAGCTTGCCCAGCTAGTGTTGCGCCATCGCGACGATCTAACCTCCTGCTTGGTGATTTTCAACGGCTGGGACGAGTCCCGCGCGGTGTTCCTCAAAACTCTCACTCAGGGTGGCATCGTCTGTGCGCCCATCATCGTCGGCCAAGGCCCGCCTCCTGCCGGAGTTCCCGGACATTGGCTGGAGTCGGGAGAAATCGCCCGCGACCTCCGCCGTCTGCCGCCCCGTCTAACTGCTTAACTCCAGCCCACTCCACCGCCATCCATCAGGTCCAGCCACCACCCCGTTTCATCCTCGGCGCATCGCTCCTATTCTGGGGGGCGATGACGGATCGACCACTGACCGGTATCCTGTTAGCCGTGCTGATTGAAAGCGCGCGATGGACCAAATTTCGGTGGGATTTCAACGAGGAAGCGTGTGGTCGAGCATGGCAGTTCACCACCGTCGCGATCGCGCTGGCGGCGGTGTTAGTGTTTCTCGACGGCACTCCCTATGAGGCGCTGCCCAATTTGCTGACGTGGATGCCCGCGCTGTTACTGCCGATGCAGTTTGTCCAATCCTACGGCCTCAAGGATGCGATGCCGCTGAACATCTTCTCATTTCTCGCGAGATACCGCCGCAAGCGCAACCTCCGCCTGGGACTCACCGAGGCGGTCATCCACGTCAACTTCGGCAACATCTATTTCGTCATCGCGATGATCGCCGCCACCTTGGGCAGCCAGTCGAACTCATGGCCGTTTCTACCCGGGATCATTGTTCTAACCGGCTGGATGCTTCTATCAGCCAGCCGCAGTCGCCCGGCCTATCTGCTCTTCGCGCTAACAGTCGCCGGCGGCATCGCGATCGTCGGCCAGTTAGCGATCAAGGAACTGCAAGAACGCCTCGGCAACAGCGGCCCCGGGCGGACCACATTCAATCCCAACTCCATCTCCACTCTGGTCGGCAGGCCTGGCAGAATCGAGCAATCGCCGGACATCATCTGGCGGTTGCGGCCGGCGGCAAATACGCCTCCGCCCGCCTTGTTGCGCACGGCCAGCTACAATGCCTATGCCGACGGGCGCTGGACGATCCGGCCGGTGATCGAGTCGATCTTCAAAGATCTCGACACCGTCGAGCCGGTGACCGGCGAAATCTATCAACTTCTAACCGCGAACCTACCACCCGCCGCCAAGAGGGATGCAGTGCGCCCAGAATTACCACGCTTCAACCTGCGCGGCGCCGCCTTCGCCGAGACACCACTCGCCCTGCCAGGCGATGCCGCCAGCGCACGCGACTTCGAGTTGGACGGAATTGAGCGCAATTCGTTAGGCACCGTCCGCGTTTTCCCGAAAAATTCCGTCATCGAAGGAACGGTGCTGTGGAAGGGCGGCACCAACCCCGAAAGTCCCCCGTTCGACGAGGATTTAATCGTGATCGTGCCCGAACAGATGATCCTCAAAGAAGTGATCCGTGATCTTCGCCTCGAAGATCTTCCCTCACTTCAGGAAAAATTGCGGGTCATCCGCGCGTGGTTCCAACAGAATTTTAGTTACTCACAGGTTCTAACGATCGACAGCCCGGGCTTCACTTCCACCCCCACGGCGGTAGGCCAGTTTCTCTCAAAATCGCGGCACGGGCATTGCGAGTATTTCGCGTCCGCCACCACCTTGCTGCTCCGCCAAGCCGGGATACCGGCGCGCTACGCGATCGGCTACGCCGTGAAAGAGCGGGATGCCAAGCGCAACGAGTTTGTCGTCCGCGGCATCCACGGCCACGCCTGGTGCCAAGTGTGGGACAAGGACGCGCGACAGTGGATCGACTTCGACACCACTCCCGGCTCGTGGCTCGCCAATCTAGCACCGCAAAGCTCCGCCATGCAGCGCTTCAACGACCAAGTGAAACGCATCCGCGAGGATTTTTTCCTGTGGCGGAATCGCCCGGCCAATCGGCTCGCAGCCTCGCTCATCATGTCCGCCATCGCCCTCGGGGTGCTGGCCTTCATCGTGAAACGGCTCTGGAAATCCAAGCGACGGCTGGAGGCGGCAAAAATGTCTAACAGCTACGAAGGTCCAGTCACCCCCACTCCGCTCAATGCGCTGGAGCACCCGGCGGAGAAACGTCTCGGCTGCCGCCCACTGGGGCAGCCGTTAGGCGACTGGCTCGTGGGATTGCGCCCGCTGCTAACGGATGCCGACCTTCTCGCTGAAGCCATCGAACTTCACCAACGCCTTCGTTTCGATCCGCAGCCACGGGTTCCAGCCGAGCTAGACCGCCTGACCGAGTTGGCCAAGCAGTTGGAGTTAGAGATTAAGCGCGGGTGAGATCTCAACCCATCTTTAGCACATAGATCCATATAGCTCTTAAATTAAATATATTGCAACTTCTCACGAATCCTTCTGGCACTACATTTCGCGAATTCTGTTAAATTGAGAGTCTTTGGAGGCCTCCGGGGGCGGGGGATATTCCTAGCTTGGTGTAAATGTGGGAAAGTTCTTCTTCGGGATGGGTGGCTTGCCGGATGTGCAGGGTTTTGCCGTCCCGCTGCTTGAAGGTGGCCGT
>JAYTEI010000492.1:0-10417 GCA_043735445.1 Akkermansiaceae bacterium
AACTCTAATCATTACCAACACTCCCGGCGAACTCGACAAGGTGGCGCAGCCTGCCTCCCGGGCTATGGCGTGACAGGTTCCAGGCTGTCATCGACCAAGCGGATGAAATCGCCGCGCTCGATCAGCCCGGTGAATCCGCGAAGCCGGAGCAGGAAATCCCCGCGCCGCAGCTCGATCTCGCGCTGGCTGAGGGTGGCGGTGTTAGTGAGTCACCCGGACAAAGGCGCGAGGGCGGTGATTTACGGCCGTTAGAGAGGGCTGGCCAGGCTGGCTTCTCCAAAGAAAAGGCGGCGGGAAGAGGCGTTTTACGAAAGGCTGAAAATTCGGGGTAGAATGGCTTGTCCGTTCAGGGCAGCGGGCAGAATGCCCGTGCCACGGTGGCCCGGGCATTCTGCCCGGAGCCTTTACACGCGCCTGATTCGCTAGATTCGCGGTGCCTCACTCTTCTCTTAATTTGCCGCACGTCCCTTTTGATGAATGAATGCGGTGGGCGAGACGACCACCTTCCTTAGGTGAAAAAGAGACTTGCCGGGTTCCGACTCCTCCCCTATGAAGTCGCGCCAGACGCACCCGGAAGGTTGGTTCAGAGATTTCTCCCCACCCTTGCGACCGTGACGATCCCGGCACCCGCCGCTCAATGATTTCCTTGGAACGATTCACGATGACTCTCAAAACCGATCGCATTGATCGGCTAGACCCCGCTGTCTCCGATCTATGATCCGGCGTTTGGTCCATCGTTCCGCACCCCTCTTCGCACCGGAATTGTGCGGCGGCTTTGGCCGTCCGTGCGGCGGCGCGTCGCATCCACTCACTGGAGGACAAAACCATCGCTAAGCCACAAAGAGATCCAAATAGGGGTCGTTACCGCGACATGACGCGGATCAACGACCGAATCCGTGCCCCGAAAGTCCGCGTCGTCATGGCGAATGGCGATCAACTCGGCGTCATGAGCAGCCGCGAGGCACTCGCGAAAGCCCAGTCGCTCGGACTCGACCTCGTCGAGATCGCCGGCCAAGTGGACCCACCGGTCTGCAAGATCGTCGATTACGGGAAATACAAATACGAGCAGGCCAAGCTGAAAAAGCAAAAGTCGAAGAGCGCCACCCGCATGAAGGAAGTGAAATTTCGCGTCGGCACCGGCCAGCACGACTACAACATTAAGCTTGGCCGCGCGGAAGGATTTCTCGAAGGCAACCACAAGTGCCGCTTCGTGCTGCAGTTCCGCGGTCGTGAAAACGCCCACAAGGATCTCGGTTTCGTGGTGCTCAACCGGATCATCGAAGACCTCAAAACGATGGCACAAGTGGACCAAGTGCCTCGCCTCAACGGGCGGGCCGTCGCCATGATCCTCTCGCCACTTCCCGCCCATCAACGCAAGCGCAAGTTCCACTTGTTCCACGGCGAGCTGATGGAGGAAGACGACTTCGAAGAAGACGAGGCGAACGACGAAAACGTCCCGGACGAAGTGCCGGACGAGGTTCCTGCCGAAGCTTCGGAAGAGAAGGAAGAAGTGCCCCAGTCTTAAATTTCTAGCGGGCCGTGGCGGCGATTTTCAACCGCCACGGCCTGAGAAAATCTCCGGCTTGGCGTTTGAAAACCACCGCCACGATCCATGCTCTACCTCTTCGACATCGACGGCACACTGGTGGACACTGGCGGTGCCGGGATGGTGGCCTTGACGGAAGCGACGCGCGAAGTCTTCGGCCACGATGGGCCGTTGCTCGATCTAGCAGGCAGCACCGATCTCGGGATCGTGGCTAACATTCACGCCCATTTCGAAATCGAACCCACCCGCGAGCGGATCGACACTTACTTCGAGATCTATCTGGTCCGGCTGGACTGGAATCTAACGCACGGCGGATTTACTGGCCGCGTGTTCGACGGTGTCCACGAGCTGCTAGGCGAATTGGCGAGCCGGCCAGATGCGAGCATCGGCCTTCTAACTGGCAACACCGCCGGCGGCGCGGCCAGCAAGATGCGCCACTTCGGGCTTGCCGGGCATTTTCCATTCGGTGCTTACGGCTCCGACCACGCCGACCGCAACCGGCTCGGCCCGATCGCCCTGGAACGGGCTGCTCTCCACGCCGGAAGATCGTTCACCGCCGCAGAAACCTGGGTCATCGGCGACACGCCGAAGGACATTGCCTGCGCCCATGCCATCGGTGCCCGCTGCCTCGCAGTGGCGACCGGGCAGTTTTCCGCAGCAGCACTCGCAGCCCACGGCGCGGATCAAGTCGTGGAATCGCTGGAGCAGGCGTTGGGGTCGATCTAACGGTCGGCGACTGGCACGCTATCCAAAACCAAGGAGCGGCGATCTCGGAATCGCCCAGCCAATGCGGGGCCGATGGGGAAGCGCTTTTGCTCGGTATCATCGGCTTACCATTGGCTCGGCGGATCTGAGTCCGCCGCTCCTTGGGGGTGAATTCTATCCATGCGGAAACCAAGGCTTTCCCTCGCTGGCCGATCCTGCGATGAGTCTCGGCCATGAGTTCGTTTCTCAAAATCAGCCTCAGCTTTTCCCTAACCGTCTTGTTCGTTTCCTGCGCCACCACACCGCTCGGCTCCTGGTCCGGGCGCGATGTGTATGGCCACCGACCCGGCCCGAAAAATTTCAAGACGGTCATCATCGACGCCGGGCACGGTGGCAAGGACAGCGGTGCTGTTAGCCGTGCCACCGGGCAGCAGGAAAAAGATCTCGCGCTGGACACGGCCAAGCGGCTTGCCAACGATCTCCGCCGCGACTTCCGGGTGGTGATGATGCGCAGCGACGACTCCTTCGTGGACCTCGACGAGCGAGTCAGGCGGGCTAACCGTTTTGGCGACGCGATCCTCGTCAGCATGCATTATAACAGCGGACCATCCAGCATCCGCGGCCCAGAAACTTACTATTGGCGCGTCGATAGCCACGGCCTCGCAGTCCGCTGCCAGCGGGCGATGAACCAAATTTGCCCGGCGGAAAGCGGCAACCGCGGCATGGTCCGCCGCCGGATTCGGCTCACCCGCAACCCGGAAATCCCGTGCCTGCTGCTAGAGGGTGGCTACCTGAGCAACGCTGCGGAGAGCCAGTTAGTGAGCGACGCCAGCTATCGCCAAAAACTCGCCACCGCCATCGCCGCTGCGATCCGGACGCAAGCCGCCATCGGCGATGCCGGCACCGGTCCCCTGCCCCGCCCGCTCAACGCGCCGCCAAGCAGACCGACGGATGCACATGAGTGATATCCATCACTCCATCCCATGCTCGCGGGCGAAGGCGGCGGCGCCGGCGGGATCACTGCTGGGCCAGTTTTGATAGATGACCTTGAGCGTCTCAGCGCGGACTGGGCCGGGCGGTAAGGTCATCGCCCATTGGCCGGCGACTTGCGGCTCGTATTCAGCGACGGCGGCGGCGTAGGCGAGGATGGCGGGATGCTTGGCCGAGTTCTCGGGCGCGGTAGCAAGCCATTGGCCGGCGGCTTGATAGTCCTGTTGGGTCCAGTCCCCGACCATGTCTTTCACTGGCTCGGCCAGTCTATCAACGGGCACGTTGGCGGATAGCCACTCGATCCAGCGACCGGTGTTTTCTTTCGTCGTGGAATACGAAAGTCCGGCGGCGAAACGGAATTTTTCCTCGGTGCTTAGCTTGGAAAGGTCGATCCAACGCTGCACGGAGTCGATGTCTTCCTTGCCGAGATTGCGCGCGAACGACTCGAACGCCTCGCCGCGGAGTTTCTCGCGCTCTTCTGCGTTAGAGACGGTGGCGAGGTGGCCACGCAGGGCTGCTAGAATGTCGGCACGTTTCTCAGGGTGATCCTCAGCAGTCGCGATGATCGCTTGGATCGCGTTCGAGGGATCTTCGAGCTGGAGGCTACCTAGCAGTTTAAAAGCGAGCTTGGGATCGGTCTCGGCGATGCTGGAAATAACCTCGCGGTGGGTGTAATCATCGGCAGTGGTGGCGTAGCTGGCGGCATTCCGGGCGATCCACTCGGCGGCGGCTTGGGGATTGGTGGTTGCCAAGCTTCTGAGAGCGGAAGTTAGCAGGTCTTTGCGATCTTCAGTTTTCCCTAGCAGGTCGGAGCATTCGAGGACCAAGGCCAACGCCATTGCGGGGCGTTTCTCGGCGATTGACTCGATTGATAAGACGATGATCTTGCGCCGACCTTCGTCGGAGATCTGTCGATTTCCCCGGACTTCAGCAAGGATCCGCTTGAGCTGAGCAACATCGAGTGAACGAAAGCGATCCTCAAAAGAAGACACGCGCTCGTCGAATGCCTCGTCCGGTCGTTCGCCACGATTTTCGAGTGTTTCCATTTCCCGGACCACGACCATCCATTCGCCGGCCATGGCCAGTGCGTGATCGTCGCGAAGGTCGCGTTGGCGCTTGGTGAGTCGGATTTCTGAAAAATCTCCGGTCACGCCGAGCGGGCCGGCTGCGGTAGTTAGTTTCTGATAGTCTTGCCGAAGCTCGGTAAGCTGCCGCTCCTGAAACAGGCGGAACGCCGCGCCGAGCGCGAGAATGATGAGCGACAATAAGATCGATTTTTTCATGGCCGCTAACAATTATTTGAGTGACTCCAGCATCTCCTCACGGCGCTGCGGATCGGCGATTTTACCCGCAAGGAGCTGCGCCTTTCCGGGATGGGCGGAAGTGTCGGCATCATTGAGAAAAGCCACCAGCGCGTCGTCGTTGCCGCTGCTGGCGTGGACTTCGAGAATGAGTTCTGCGAGTTTCGAAAACCCTACCTCGCCGCCTTCTTGAGAGGCCGCGCCCATGGCTCCGCCGATGAGTTTGTCCGCCATGGCCGGGGACTGGCGGGTCAACCAATCACGAGTCGCCGACACGTCTTCGCGGGTCAGGTTGCGCTTTTCCGCGATCGCTTCTAACTGCCGGTCTGCTGCGGATTCTGCGATGCTGATACGTTCCTCAGGCGTTGCTTGGATGGCATCGAGGAAGCTCGCAGATTTCTGATAGTCGCCGTCGGGAATGAGTTCGGAGAACGCGGAGTTGAGCGGCCCGTCGCGCTCGTCCACTGGCAGCAGGCTGCGGACGAGGTCGAAGTAGTCCTTTTGCGCGGCGGGTGTTAGTTCGGAAAGCTTGATCTGCTGAAGGGTGTCCGCGCGCTGGTCTTCCGGCAGCGCGGCGATCCGGCGCCTGACCGCAGCCGGGTCCGAGGCTAACATCACGCCGGCCAACGCTGCCTCAAACTCGAGTCGCGGGTCGCTCCGCCCGTCGAGTGTTTTACTTTGGAAAATTCCGGTAGCGATCGCTTGATCGAACCAAGCGGTGGCGGCAGTTAGATCCTTGCTCGCCCACGCCAGCAGCGCGGGGGACAACTCCGTGCCCAGGCCATCTGGGTCGTCGTGGATGCGCGCGGCGAAGCGGGCGAGCGCGAGTTCTGGATCTTTCTCCACAAGCGACTCTACAAACGCATTCTCTAACATCACTTGGATTTTAGGCTCCAGCCCGAGACTGGCGACTTCATCCAGTGCCGCTAGAAGCTGTTCGCGCGTCATTTCTGCCAGCCGCTCGGTGAGATCATCCAGACCATCATCGTCCACTGGCTCGCCCTTTTCAAACAGCCGGGCTTGGGCGGCAAGGTAGTTCCAGTCGATGGGTTTGCGCTCGCGGGCGACCTCCGTATCCGCTGCGCGGGGCTGGCGTTTCTCGCGAATCTCTCGTGTCGGAGACAGTCGTGCGGCAGCGAGCTGGCCGCGCAAACTCTGGCTGCTAGTTTCTAACGCATGGAGCGTCCGCTGCGGCGGGAGGTTCCACAGCAGCACCGCGACGAGGGCCGCAGCGGGCAAGACGGCATGGGTGAGATTCACGGGCGGGAGTTTTTAAAATCACAGCAACTGTGTCTCGACGAGCAGCTTGTAGGTGCCGTCTCTCGCAAGTAGCTGGGCGTGAGTGCCGCTTTCCACGATCTTGCCGTGATTGAAGACGAGGATCTTATCGGCGTGTCTAACGGTGGATAGACGGTGGGCGATGACGAGGCTGGTGCGGCCAGTCATGAGGCGTTCGAGCGCTTCATTGACTTGCCGCTCGCTCTCGGAATCGAGGGCGGAGGTGGCTTCATCTAGCAGCAGGATGCGAGGATTGGCGAGGATGGCGCGGGCGATGGCGATGCGCTGGCGCTGGCCGCCGGAAAGCTTGGTGCCGCGCGGGCCGACGATGGTGTCATAGCCCTCTGGAAGGCGGGCGATGAACTCGTGGGCGTTGGCCATTTCCGCGATGCGGATGATGTCGGCGCGGCTGGCACCGGGATTTCCATACTCGATGTTTTCCAAAATGGTGCCGCCGAAAAGCAGGACTTCCTGCGGCACGATGGCCATCTGCGCGCGCAGGCATGGCAGGCCGATCTCGGCGGAACTAACATCATCAAACAGGATGCGCCCGGACTCGGGATGGTGGAAGCCGAGGATGAGGGAAAAGATGGTGGATTTCCCCGCGCCGGATGGGCCGACGAGGGCGATGCGCTGGCCGGGCTCGACTTGGAAGTCGATCTCACTGAGGACCGGCGCATCCGGCCGGGACGGGTAGCGGAAGTTCACGCGCTTGAAGCCGAGCGAGCCTTGGAGGAGAATGTTCATTGCGCCGCCGGTGCGCTCGGTGGGAGTGTCGAGGATTTCGCGAAGCCGCTCGGTGGCACCGGCAGTTTGCTGGAACTGCGAGATAATTTCGGGAAATGAACCTAACGACGCACCGACGAAAATCGCGAACAGGATGAAGGCGGCGAAGTTCGTCCAGCCGATTTCCCCATTCGCATACATCCGCGAGCCATACCAAGTGACGAAGGCGATGGTGCCGAAAAGGGCGAAGATGATGAAGGACAGGAAGGCAGCACGGTGGCGCGCACCGCGCATGGAGACGCCGAAAAACGAGTCGAGCGCACGGTCGTAGCGGCGCTGCTCGAACTCCTCATTGCCGAAGGCTTTGACGTCGGCAATGGACTGGGTGGTCTCCTCGATAACGGTGCCGGCCTCGGCAAGAGAGTCCTGGGCTTCGCGGGAAAAGCCGCGGACTTTGCGGCCGAAAAACGCGATGGCGAGGACGACGATGGGCACGCAGCCTAGCATGATGAGCGAGAGTTTCCACGAGGCGACGAAGATGAAGATGAGTCCGCCTATCAGAATGACGGTGTGGCGCACGGCCTGCGGGACGGCGTTGAGAAGCGTATCTCTAACGATTCCGAGATCGGCGGAAACGCGGTTGCTGAGAGCGCCGGAACGCTGCTCCTGATAGAACGGCACCGGCAGTTTTACCAAATGGGCGAAGATGTCGCGGCGGAGGCGGTTGAGCGCGGCCTCGCCGGAGCGGATGAAGCCTTGCACGCGGAAAAAGGCGATGATGGATTGGACGGCGAGCACGCCCAGCAGCATGAGCACGACGTGGTTAGATTTTGCCAGGATCTGCGCGGGATCGACGCCTTGGCGCAGCGCGTCGGTGGGGTTTCCGATGAGTTCCTTGAGGTAATACGGAAATGCCAGCGACAGGACGGCGGTGAAGAAAAGCGCGGCGAGCGACGGCAGGAAAACGAGTTTTTCCTGCATGAGATAGCCGAGGACCCAGCGGTGAGATGAGAGGGGCTTCTTGAGTTTCGGCTCGGGCATGGGCGGATGGGAGACGATGAAAGCGGCGGCGTCAATGGTGTGTCGATGATGGCGGGCGATTCGGAGATCGCCACTCCTTGCGATCCCCCCAAGGAGCGGCGGACTCCGATCCGCCGTGCCAATGGTGAGCCGATGAGGTGAGCGAGAGCGCTTCGCCATCGGCCACACATTGGCTTGGCGATTCGGAGATCGCCACTCCTTGTTGCCAATCCTTGAGGTTGCGCGTCGGGCGGGATTGCTGCATGAACGGCGGCCATGACGGGTCGGGAAATACGAGAAGCATTGATTCACGCGGGCGTGATGCCCAGCAAGCAGCTCGGGCAGAATTTCCTAATCGACCCTAACATGGCGCGGTGGATCGTCGCGCAGCTCGAAATCACGGCGGATGACGCGGTGGTGGAAGTGGGGCCTGGCACCGGCTCGCTGAGCGAACACTTAGTCGGCAAGGTGCGGCGGCTGATTTTGATCGAGTTCGACGCCCGCCTAGCAGATGCGCTGCAACATCGATTCCGCAACGATCCCAGCGTGGAAGTCCACCACGCCGACGGCGCGAAATTCGACGGTCGGCAGCTTTTCAAACATCGCCCGCTGAAGTTTCTCGGCAATCTCCCTTACTCGTGTGGCGGCGCGATTATGAAGAATTTACTAAGCCGTCCGCATCCATTCGAGCGGGCGGTGATCATGTTGCAAAAGGAAGTCATCGACCGGCTGGCAGCGTCGCCCGGCACCAAGGACTACGGGATTTTATCACTGCGGACGCAGGCGAACTGGGAGGTGAAATCGCTGCGCACCGTGCCGCCCGAGGCATTCTATCCGCAGCCGAAAATCGACTCCAGCGTCGCGGTGCTCACTCCGCGCATCAGCGGGCTGCCGACGTTTGACTACCGTTTGTTCGACGAACTCATCCGCCGCGGCTTCGCCCAGCGCCGCAAGCAGCTCAAGAAACAACTCCCCGACGGCCCGCCGTGGGAAGACACCACGGCAGAGCTCGGCGTGGCCACCACCGTCCGTGGCGAGGAACTCACGCTCGCGCAATGGGTCGATCTAACACGCTCCTACGATCCCCATCCGCTTAAAGATTTGCCGCAGAAATCCGGCGAAATCTTCGACGTGGTGGACGCCCAAGACAACGTCACCGGCACCGCCACTCGCGGCGAGGTCCACGCGCAATTGCTGATGCACCGCGCCGTGCATGTCTTCGTTTTTAACAAGCATGGCGACCTGTTATTGCAAAAACGCTCGCGGCTTAAAGACCTCTATCCCGGCCTCTGGGACTCCAGCGTTTCCGGCCATCTCGACTCCGGCGAGGACTACGCGGCCGCCGCAGTTAGAGAGCTCGCTGAGGAAATGGGCATCACGGCCGAGACCGCGCCCGAGGAGATCGCGCACCTCGCGCCGTGCCCGGAAACTGGCTGGGAACACGTCCGCTTCTACCGCACCCGCCACGATGGCAGCCTGCGTTTCCCATCCGCCGAGGTGGACGCCGCGATGTGGTTTCCGCTGCCAGAAATCGCCGCCTGGATCGTTGCTCGGCCTGCTGATTTCGCTCCGGGATTCCTCAAGTGCTGGGGAAAATTCCACTCGCTCTAACTCATGAATCGCCTCGTCACCTCGCTCGCCATCGCCGGCCTCGCCTTCACCTCCTGCCAGAAATCGCAGCCAGATAAGTTAGGCTATCGGATCATTTCCACCCGCCCGCACGATGCCACTGCCTACACCCAGGGGCTGCAACTCACCGGCGGCCGACTGTTCGAAAGCACCGGCCAATACGGCGAGTCCACCGTCCGCGAACTCGAGCCAGCCACCGGTAAAATCCTCCGCAAGCGGCCGCTCGCCAAGACCGTCTTCGGCGAGGGTCTCACCATCATCGGCCAGGAAATGTGGGTGCTCACTTGGAAGGAAAACACCGTCTATGTCCTTGAGCCAGAAACCTTCAAGCCCATCCGCACCCACACCTACAAGGGCGAAGGCTGGGGTCTAACCACCGATGGCAAGCAGCTCATCATGAGCGATGGCAGCAGCGATCTCCGCTTCCTCAACCCCAAGGATTTCACCGTCGTTAAAGTCCTTGCGGTGAAGGATGGGAACAGTTCCGTGAAAAATCTCAACGAACTCGAATGGATCGACGGCCAGATTTTCGCCAACGTTTACATGACCGACAAGATCGCCCGCATTTCCCCGGAAACCGGCCAAGTCACCGGTTGGCTCGACCTAGCAGGTCTAAAAAAACAACTCACCCCGCCGCACCGCGCAGAGGTTCTCAACGGCATCGCCTATGACAAAACGACCGGGAATCTGCTAGTCACCGGCAAGTATTGGCCGCAAATGTTCGAGATCAAGATCGCGAAAAAATAGCCTTGGTAACGCTTGCCTCGTCCCTTCACCCGCTTAACTTCCGCCGCCGATGCCCTTGCCCGACCCCAATCTCGAACCCGCGATCCGCGATCCTAAGAAACTCCGTAACACGGCCTTCATTCTGGTCGCCATCATCTTCCTCGGCGGCTGGCTGGTGTTGAAAGCCTATGATCGGTGGTCCACGCAACAAGCCCCTGACGACCGCCCGGCCATGATCTATCGGATTACCCCCGAGCGCGATTTACGGATGCTCCGGCAGGACGGGAAAATCGTCGATCTGGTGAACCTCCGAGGCAAGGTCATCGCCCTGAACGTGACGAGTCTTCGCGACCCACAAGCCGCCGCACTCAGCATGGCAGTGATGAAACGCTTGGCAGAAACTCGTGCCAGCACCGCAGACTTCAACCTCATCACCTTGGTCGTCGATCCCCTGCCCTCGGAAAAACTGCTAGCGAGTCTGGCAGAAACCTCGACC